>NZ_JAGQBY010000057.1:0-16573 GCF_024345875.1 Synechococcus sp. EJ6-Ellesmere | reverse complement strand
TGAGCATGAACACGGCCAGCAGCCAGGGCATCACGAAGGTATGCAGGCTGTAGAAGCGGGTGAGCGTGGCCTGACCGACGCTCTCACCACCACGCAGCAGCTCGACCATGAAATCGCCGACCACAGGAACTGCGGCGGGGACACCCGAAACGATCTTGACGGCCCAGTAACCGACCTGATCCCAGGGGAGGGAATATCCGGTAACGCCAAAGGAGACGGTGATGACGGCCATCACCACGCCGGTGACCCAGGTGAGCTCCCTGGGACGCTTGAAGCCGCCGGTGAGATACACGCGGAAGACGTGCAGAATCAGCATCAGCACCATCATGCTGGCGCTCCAGCGATGCACCGAGCGGATCAGCCAGCCGAAGCTGACGTCGGTCATCAGGTACTGAACCGAGGAATAGGCCTCAGCCACCGTGGGCTTGTAATAAAAGGTCATCGCGAATCCAGTGGCGAACTGGATCAGGAAGCACACCAGCGTGATGCCACCGAGGCAATAGAAGATGTTGACGTGGGGCGGCACGTACTTTGAGGAGATGTCGTCGGCAATCGCCTGGAGTTCCAGGCGCTCCTCGAACCAGTCGAAAACAGGAGACGACTTGGCGGCGGGAGACGAGTTCGCCATGCAGTGCTGGGTTGGGGTTGCGAGAGTCTACCGATACCCGCGCTTGGGCCGTGATTGCCGTCCTGTCTCCGGCTTGCCAGCGATGAGCCGGTCCAAGCCCCTCTCCAACGCGCTGATCTCTTGGCGAGGACGAGCCATGGCGCTGGCCCTGCTGCTCTGCGTTGGGCTGTGGCTGCAGCCCGGCCCTGCCTTGGCCCTCAACGATGCTCAGCAGCTGGTGGTCGAGGCCTGGCGGCTGGTGAACCAGAGCTATGTCGACCCCACACGTTTTGAAACCGTGCACTGGCGGCGCCTGCGCCAGAAGGCCCTGGAACAGCCGATGGAGACCAGCGCCCAGGCCTACGACGCCATCGCGGCCATGCTTGAGCCGATCGGCGATCCCTACACCCGTGTGCTTCGCCCTGGCGACTACAAAGCCCTGCGCGCCACAACGGAGGGAAGCGTCAGCGGCGTGGGCCTGCAGCTGAGCCTGGGAGAGGACGGGCAGGGGATCGTGGTGATTGCGCCGCTGGATGGGTCGCCGGCCGCCGAGGCCGGCATCAGCTCGGGCAGCGAGGTGCTGGAAGTGGAGGGAAAGCCGTGCCGCATCCTTGGACTGGAGGCCACGGCCGCGCGCCTGAGGGGTCCGGCTGGCACCAGCGTGCAGGTGCTGATCCAGCCGCCCACCCCCCGGGCTGAACCCAGACAAGTGCTGCTGAGGCGTGAGCGGGTGGACCTGCAAACGGTACGGTCCAGGCTGCTCAAGCGCGAGGGTCACCGCCTGGGACTGCTGCGCATCACTCAGTTCAGCGAGCCGGTGCCCGCCGGGGTGCGTGAGGCTCTCCAGGGCTTCGACCAGGAGGGTGTGGAGGGGGTGATTCTCGATCTGCGCAACAACTCCGGCGGTCTTGTCGAGGCGGGAGTGGCGGTGGCCAATGCCTTCCTCGCCGCCCAGCCGATCGTGGAGACCATGAACCGCGACGGTCTGAGTGAGCGGCGGCAGGCCGCGGCCGGACAGCTGTACAGCGGCCCGATGGTCACGTTGGTGAATGGGGGCACTGCCAGCGCCAGCGAAATCCTGGCGGGCGCCCTCCAGGACGACGGCCGATCAGCTCTGCTGGGCAGCCGCACCTTCGGCAAGGGACTGATCCAGACACTGATCAACCTGGGGGACGGCAGCGGCCTGGCCGTGACCGTGGCCCGCTACAGGACTCCCAGCGGCCGTGACATCCAGAACCAGGGCATCGCACCCGACCGGCTGCTGCCCGAGCCGGAGCCCCTCAATCCAGGTGGGGCCGACGACCACTGGCTGCAGCTGGCCGCCGAGCAGCTGCTGCAGGAGCTCCCCACAGCATGAGCCTGCGCACCTATCACGATCCCCTGCACGGAGCGATCCGGCTGGAGCGAAGCCAACCGGCCGAAGGCCTGGCCATGGAGCTGATCGACACGGCCCCCTTCCAGCGCCTGCGCCGGATCCGCCAGCTGGGGCCGGCGTTCCTCACCTTCCATGGCGCTGAGTCGAGCCGCTTCACCCATTCCCTTGGGGTGCTGCATCTGGCCAGGCTTGCCTTGCACCAGCTGGAGCGCCAGGCCCCCGAGCTGGCACAGGATCAGGGGGTGCTCTACGCCGCGGCCCTGCTGCACGACGTGGGGCACGCCCCGCTCAGCCACTCCGGTGAGGAGATGTATGGGCTGCGCCACGAAACCTGGTCGGCCCGGCTGGTGCGGGAACACCCGGCCTTGCGTGAGGCTCTCGAGCGCCATGCCCCCGGCAGTGCCGATGCCGTGGCCGACCTGCTGGAGCACGGTCAGCACCGACAGACGGCGCTGGCCTCCCTGGTGAGCGGCCAGCTCGACTGCGACCGGCTCGACTACCTGCTACGGGACAGCCACAGCACGGGCACCCGCTATGGCCAGCTCGACCTGGAGCGGATCCTGGGGGCCCTGACCGTGGCTCCTGACGGCAGCCTGGCGCTGCACCCGAAAGGACTGATGGCGGTGGAGCACTACCTGGTGGTGCGCAGCCTGATGTACCGCAGCCTCTACAACCACCGGCTCAATGTGGTCTGCAACTGGTTGCTGACCCGGACGATCCAGCTGGCCCGCCGCCTCGGGCCCGAAGGCGGAGTGGACGCCGATGCGGTGATGGCGAAGTGGCTGTGGCGCCCTGAGAGCCTCGATCTGGAGACCTACCTGGCCAACGACGACCTGCGCACGGGCTACCACCTGATGCGCTGGCGGGAGGCGGGGCCGGCCGATCTGCAGGAGCTCTGCGGACGCCTGCTGGACCGGCGCCTGCTCCGGGCCCGTGACGTCAGCCACCTGGATGCCGGTGGACGGCTGGAGTTGCTGGCCCTGGCCCAGAGGCTCAGCGAGGCCGCCGGACTGAAGCCCAGCCTGTGCTGCGCCCTGCAACAGCGTCAGAACCGCGGCTATGACCCCTACAAAGGTGGGTTGCGGCTTTGGGATGGGGAGTCGCTGGCGGCCCTGGAGGAACACTCCCCCCTGGTGGCCAGCCTGGTGAAGCCGGTGGAGCTGGCCTGGTTGATCCACCCCCCCGAGGTAAGTGAACACCTGCGGGAGCGGGCCCGTGCCCTGGGGAGCAGTCGCCGCGGCGCTGCCTAAGTTGGGCCCCTCCGCATACGGCGATGGCTGCCGAGTTCGTGCCCGCCGCCCGCAGCGGCCTCCCCCACCAGTTGCTGCTGCCGGAGCCTGGTCCCGAGGCTGCCCCCCTGCCGGAGCAGCTGCAGCGGGGACTCGATGGTGTGATCGACAGCGGAGCGCTGCTGCTCCAGAGCGGCGACTGGCTGCTCACGGCGGCCGACCTGCGCGGACTTGAGCATCAGTTGGCCACCCACGAGCTCGAGCTGATGGGCGTGGAAGGTCGCCAGGCCCTCACCCTGGCGGCAGCGGCGGCCATCGGCCTCAGCACACGCCTGCAGAAGAGCACCGCCCCAGGGCCCGGTCCGGACTCCCGCAACAGCCCAGATCTGGTGATTCAGCGGGGCACCCTGCGCTCCGGCGACCACCTCCAGGTGGAGGGCACGGCACTGGTGCTCGGTGATGTCAACCCGGGCGCCCGGGTCAGCGCCGGCGGGCACGTGCTGGTGTGGGGCCGGCTGCGGGGTGTGGCCCATGCCGGCTGCCACGGTGATCCCAACGCCAGGATCGTGGCCCTGCAGCTGCGCCCCCTGCAGCTGCGCATCGCCGAGGTGATCGCCAGGGGACCGGAGGATTCACCTCCGCAGGGCTTCTGCGAACAGGCCCGCCTGGTGGGGGGGGTGATTCGCATCGATCCCTCCGAGCCGAGCTGGCCCCCCTTCAGCGGTTGACCCCCCCAGCCGCGCTGGCTGCAGATTCTCGGACTCCATCCCGTTTTTACAGCTTGAGACGCCGCTCCCCATCACGGGGCTGAGCGATCAGATCAACCAGCGTCTCGACCGCGTCGTCGCCCATCACCCACAGGCGTTACTGGAAGCCGGGCTGCTCAACCATGGGCTGGCCAAAGATGGGGGCCATAATCTTGGGCATGTCTGGCAAACCCGTGACGAGCGCACAGAACCGCACAATTCTGATCTGTTCAGGCAAAGGTGGCGTCGGCAAAACCACGCTCACGGCCAATCTGGGCATCGCCCTGGCCAAGCAGGGGGCCAGAACCGCCGTGCTCGATGCCGATTTCGGTCTGCGCAACCTTGATCTGTTGCTGGGGCTTGAGAACCGGATCGTCTACACCGCCCAGGAGGTGCTCTCCGGCAGTTGCCGCCTGGAGCAGGCCCTGGTGAAGCACAAGCAGGAACCCAACCTCTCCCTTCTGCCGGCCGGCAATCCGCGCATGCTCGAGTGGCTCACGCCCGACGACATGAAGAAGATCGTGGGACTGCTGGCAGAGCAATTCGATTACGTGCTCATCGACTGTCCCGCCGGCATCGAGGAGGGGTTCAAGAATGCGGCCGCCGCCTCGCGTGAGGCGCTGGTGGTCACCACGCCCGAAGTGTCGGCCGTCCGCGATGCCGACCGGGTGATCGGGCTTCTCCAGACCCGCGACATCAAACCGATCCAGCTGGTGCTCAATCGGGTCAGGCCACGCATGATGGCCAACCAGGAGATGCTCTCGGTCAGCGACGTCACCGACATCCTGGCCCTGCCCCTGCTGGGTCTGGTGCTCGAGGACGAGCAGGTGATCGTGTCCACCAACCGGGGCGAGCCACTCACCCTCAACGGCAGCCGTTCACCGGCAGGCCAGGCCTACACCAACGTGGCCCGCCGCCTGAGCGGTGAAGAGGTCCCCCTGGCCGACCCCACCAAGGAGGGCCAGGGCCTGCGCGCCAAGCTGGGCCGCCTGATGCACACCAAAATCTTCTGAGCCGCGATGACCTTGCGCGATTTCATCGACAAGCTGCTCGGTCGTCAGCCCGCCAGTGCGGGCATGGCCCGCGAAAGGCTGCAACTGGTGCTGGCCCACGACCGCAGTGACCTCAATCCCGAATTACTCGAGCAGATGCGCCGGGAAATTCTCGAGGTGGTCTCGCGCTACGTGGAGATCGATCTTGAGGAAGGTGACGTGAGCCTTGAAACCGAGGACCGCGTCACAGCCCTGGTGGCCAACCTGCCAATCAAACGGGCCCGCCCCAAGCCACCGCCCCCCGGCGGTGATCCCTCCATGGCCACCGCCTGAGCCGGACCCGTGGCAACCGGCAAGGCTCAAAGGCGAAGCGGTTGGGAATCCTCAGAACCGAACCGTTGAGGGTGGGCCCATGCCCCTGGTGGAGCTGTCTCCCACGCCGGCCGAGCAACGGGTGCTGGGTTGGCTGGTGCGCGGCCTGAGCAACAAGGCGATCGCGGCGGAACTGGTGCTGAGCCCCAGGACCGTCGAGAGTCATGTGTCGAGCCTGCTGGCCAAGGCGGGCTGCAGCAATCGATCTCAGCTGCTGCTCTGGGCGCGGGGCGAGCGATAAGCTCAGAGCCGTGCCGGCTTAGCTCAGTGGTAGAGCAGCGCTTTTGTAAAGCGAAGGTCATCGGTTCAAATCCGTTAGCCGGCTTGCTTCCAGTTCCTCCATCTCCTTCCCCCCCCTCACCCCTGCGCTGTTGATCGAGGCCCTGGTGCTGGTGACGGTGCTGGCTGGGTTTCTGGGACTGCTCCTGCGCCGAAACCTCTTTCTCAAGGTGCTGGCACTGGATGTGATGAGCACCGGGGTGATCGGGTTCTTCGTGCTGCTGGCCGCCCGCAGCGGAGTGCGCACGCCGATTCTCGAAGCCAGCACCGGGGCAGCTTCATCCCCGGCAGCCGACTTTGCTGATCCGGTGCCCCAGGCGGTGATCCTCACGGCGATCGTGATCGGATTTTCTGTTCAGGCCCTGCTGCTGGTGGTGATCACCCACCTGGCCCGGCGGGAGCCCAGCCTGCAGATCGATGCCTTGGAGGAGGCTGCCGAAGGATGAGTGCCCTCATCATCGGCTGGTTGCTGCTGCCGTTCCTGCTGGCTTTCAGCGCCGCGCTGTGGCCGAAACTGGGCTGGTGGATGGCGCTGCTCTGCTGCACAGCCACGCTGGCCGCAGGCCTGATCCTGAGCCTTGATCCGGAGCCGATCCTGATCCAGCTGGTGGGGCCATCAGGCGTGTCGCTGCTGCTGGATGGTTTTGTCGCCCCTTTCCTCCTGCTCAATGCTCTGGTGAGCGCCGCGGTGCTGTTGGAGCGGGGCCAGAGCCACGACGATCCCAGCTTCTGCCTGCTGTTGATGGCCCTGCTTGGCTCGATCAATTCCGCCCTCGTCTGCCACGACCTGATCAGCCTCTATGTGGCCCTGGAGGTGGTGAGCCTGTGCGCCTTCCTGCTGATCGCCGACCGCCACAAGTTCCGCTCGCTCTGCATTGCCCTGCGTTACCTACTCGTGGGCAGCACAGCTCTGCTTTTCTTTCTGATCGGCTGTGCCCAGGTGCAGGCCAGCCATGGCTCCTTTGCCTTTGAGGGGGTCGCTGGCGCCACGACCGGCGCCCTGGCCCTGCTGCTGATCGGGCTGTTGACGAAGTCGGGGCTGTTCATCTCGGGGCTATGGCTGCCCCGCACCCATGCCGAGGCCCCGGCTGAGGTGTCGGCGCTGCTCTCGGGGGTGGTCATCACCGCTGGGGCGGCACCGCTCGTGAGGCTCTCCCAGGGGAGCCCGGAGCTGGCGTCGGTGGTGATCTGGCTGGGGCTGGCCAGCGCGGGCTTTGCCGTGGTCTTTGCCTTGCTGGAAACCGACGTCAAGCGTCTGCTGGCCTGGAGCACGGTCTCACAGATCGGCCTGGTGGTGATCTCCCCGGTGACGGCGGGCCTCTTCGCTCTGGGGCACGGCCTCGCCAAAGCCTGCCTGTTCCTGCTGACTCGCCGCTGTCCCAGCCGCCGGCTGGAGAGCTGGTCCGAGATGCCCCTGCCGTGGTCGGTGGCGCTGCCGATGCGGTTGGCGGCCCTCTCGATCGCCGGCTGTCCCCTGCTGGTGGGGTATCTGGCGAAGGAGCAGCTCCAACAGCGGCTTGGCCCCCTGCCGGTTCTGCTGGTCACGTTGTTCTCGGTGGGCACAGCCGCTGTGTACATGCGGCTGTGGGCCAGCCCGATCGTGAGGCCGAGCCAAGAACGCCCCCCTGCCGCCGCCCCGTTCCACTGGGGAGTGGCGCTGCTCTTGGCCGCCCTGGTGCTGGGGAATGGCCTGCCGTTCATGGCCAACGACAGCACGCTCTGGCTGAGCAGCTTCAAGGCGAGCTCGCTGCTGAAATCCCTGGGAGTGCTGCTGGCCGGCTGGGCGCTCCACAGGCTGATTCAGCCCTGGAGGTCGTCGATCAAGTTGCCGGATCTGGAACGCTTCGATGACCTGATCGGCGGCATGGGCATCATGGGGACCGCGCTGGTGGTGACACTCTCGTGGTGACGGGCCATAGCCTGAGACTGCGCCGTGCAGCCAGCTGGGGGCTGACCACCGGATTCCGGCTGGGCCTCTGGCTCCTGCTCACCGCCGATGTGGGGCGTTTCAACCTGATCGCGGGCCTGACCCTGGCGGTGGTGCTGCCCAGGGCCCGCTCGAGGCTGGCCAGCCCAGGGCTGCTGCTGCACTCCCTCTGGGCCGTGCTGCTCTCGATTCCTCAGGCCTACGCCGAAGCAGTGACGATGACCCTCAGGCCCCACAGGCTGGAGCGGTTCACCAGCTTGAAGGGCTCAGGCAGCCAGTCGTCGCTGGTGGTGTTCCTGGAGGTGTTCAGGATCACGCTCACGCCCCTCACCATTGCCCTGGGCCGGCGTCCCGACGGCAACTACCTGGTGCATGAGCTGGGTCGGGAGCAGCGGAAATGATGGTGCTCGTTTACGGGATGGTGCTGGCACTGCTGATGCCGGTGCTGGTGGTGCTGCGCAATCCCGATCTCTGGCACCGGCTCGCGGCCTTCGCCAGCATCTCCACCAAGGTTTCGATCCTGCTGCTGGTGTTCGATGTGGCCCGCGGCGACCGGATGATCGGTGTGGTGGGCGTGATCGTGCTGAGCGTGGGCAATGCGGGGGTGATGCTGCTGGCCAACCTGCTGCGGGAGATGGAGCCATGACCATGCTCACTGGGGTGCTGAGCGGACTGCTGCTGGCCAGCGGACTGGTGTTCTGGCTGATGGGAACGTGGCCTCTGCTGGGCCGCTCCAGCTACCTGGCCAAGCTTCATGGTCTGTCGGTGGCCGACACCCTCGGCTCGGCGCTGATCGTGCTCGGTCTGCTGGTGCTCCAGCCGGCGGAATGGCCCGTGTTGAGCCTTGCCCTGTTCTCCCTGGTGATCTGGAACACGTTGTTCGGCTACGTCCTCGGCTTTTGCTCCCGCCGCAGTACGGCACCACTCCTGGAGGGGGTTGAGCTGGCGCCATGAGCCCCCCCCTTGATCTGGGCAGAAACCTGGCCCAGCTGCTGCCGATCGCGGCTCTGCTGCCCCTGACCGCCATCCTGATGGTGCTGCAGCGGAATCCGTACCAGACCCTGGTGCTGCGGGGGATCCTGGGTGCGATAGCCAGCCTGCTCTATGCCCTGCTGGGGGCAGCCGATGTGGCCCTCACCGAGGCGCTGGTGGGGACCTTGCTCTCCACCACGCTCTACGCCATTGCCCTTCGCTCGTCGATGGTGTTCCGGCTGGCCTTGCCTGAGGGAGAACTGCTGGGCAGTGAGCACCGGGCCCTGCTGGAGCCCTGGCTTCAGCAGGCCTTTCTCCGCCTTGAGGTGATCGACGATCCCAGGGGGGGGACCTGCCATGGCCAGCTCGGGGGCGATGGCGAACTTCTGATCCGCTCGGGGCGACTGCTGGAGCAGTTGCTCAGCCTCGATGGGGCCAGGGCCTGGCGCCTGGCCGGCGGCACGATCGCCCCCCTCAGCCAAGTCGCCCCTGCCGGCGCAGGAGCCCAGCCGTGAGGACCCTGCTCTATGTGCTCACCGCGGGCCTGCTCTGCGGCCTGCCCCTGCTCGATCAGGCGATCACCCTGCCGAGCTCCACGTCCATCGTGGCGTCGATCACCAGGGATGCAGCTGTGCCCAATGTGGTCTCGGGGATCATTCTCAACACCCGGCTCTACGACACGGTGGGGGAGGTGGTTGTGTTCAGCCTCGCGGCGCTGGGGGTGAAGCTGCTGCTGAGCGGTGAAGCGCCTGCCCGCTCAATCCTGGCCATGGAGGATGCCCCATCCCTGGTGCTCTGCCAACTCGGGGCCACCGTCTGCGCCCTGGTGGCCGTGGAGCTGGCCCTGCGCGGACACCTCTCTCCCGGAGGGGGCTTTGGGGCGGGAGTGGCCGGAGGGACCGCCATCGGCCTGCTGGTGATCAGTGGCTCGGCCGAGCGCACGGCGGCGTTCTACAAGCGTTATCACGCTGGCACCTGGGAGAAGGTGGCGGTGATCATCTTCCTGATTCTGGCCCAGTGCAGCCTCTCGGGCCTGGCTCCGCCGGCAGGCACCTTCGGCAGCCTGGCCAGCGGAGGCTGGATTCCCCTGCTCAACATCCTGGTGGCCATCAAGGTGACCCTGGGCTCCTGGGCCATCCTTCAGTTGTTCGTGCGTTACCGCGGCCTGCTGTAGGTCAGCGGCCCGGATCAGGTCCGGCGACCGGCCAGCATGAAGCCAACCAGCACCAGCCCAGCCCAGCCCCAGCCGTGCAAACCGGCCGCCGGGGTTGCCCAGGTCAACCAGGGCTCGACCAAGGTGTTGGACAGACCGAGCGTGACCAACACGGCCAGCACAAGCCAGAGCATCGCGGCCTCAGTTGCAGAGAAGATCCAGGTCTGGCATCACAGCACCGGAGCGCAGCACTTGCCAGGTTCCGGCCAGGCTCCAGGCGAGCACCGTGCTGCCCTGTCCTGACGGGTGGGGCCAGGGCAACGGCGCCAGCCGTGGCACCTGGGGGAACATGGCTTCGGCCTGGGAGGCCGTAAGGCATGGAGGGTCACCGGAGCGGTTGGCGCTGGTGGTGGCCAGGGGTCCGGTGCGGCGGAGCAGCTCGCGGGCCCGCTCGCAGGCGGGAATGCGCAGGCCAAGCCTGGCTTCGGCGGCCACCACGCCAGGCTGCAGAGCGGCCACCACCGCACCCCGTGCGGGCAGCACCAGGGTGAGAGCACCAGGCCAGCAGCGCTCTGCCAGCTCCAACCACTGGGGGCGCGGCGACAGCTCCAGCGCCGCGAACAGCGTCTCAGGCTCTGACCCCATCAGGATCAGTGGCTTGTTACTCGGGCGCGACTTGAGCTCCCAGATCTGCCCGGCGGCTGCCGGTAGAGCCGCCAGGGCCGGCAGGGTGTCGGTGGGGAAAATCGCCGGACCGCCCGCGAGAATCCACTCGGCCAGGAGTGCTGCAGGCATGGCCTGAGCCCGGCCTGGTTGGGCTGGTGGCTGGGGGGATCGTTCCATCAAGCCAGCGGGGGCCTATTGGATTCTGGCCATGCTGGCCTGGACCCAGGCATGGGCCGCCGGGCCTGGGCAAAGCGCCAACGCCCCTCAAGGTCGCGATGGGAGGTCACCTCCACCAGCCCGCAGGCGAGAAGCAGCTCGGCCACGGCATCGCTCTGATCGTGGTGGTGCTCCAGCAGCAACCAGCCCCCGGGGGCAAGGGCCGCCCAGGCTCCGCTGGCCAGGGCCCGGATCGCTTCGAGTCCATCCGGGCCGCCATCGAGGGCCAGGTGCGGCTCATGCTCCCGCACCAGCGGCTCGAGCTCCACGAGAACCGCCGTGGGGATGTAGGGGGGATTGCTGACCACCAGGTCCAGCCCACCCCAGTGGGGGCGCAGGGGCTCCCACCACTGGCCGAGGTGCAGCGTGACCCGATCGAGGAGACCGGCGTCCTCGAGATTGATCTCAGCCTGGGCCAGGGCCTGGGCGGAGCAGTCAACCGCCAGCCCCCTGGCCTTGGGCGCCGCCCGGGCCAGGGCCAGAGCCAGGCAGCCGGATCCGGTGCCGAGATCCGCCCAGGTCAGTGGCCTGTGGGCCGGAGCCGGCAAGGCCAGGGCCAGAGCGAGAGCCAGATCCGCCAGCACTTCGGTTTCCTGGCGTGGAATGAGAACGGCCGGGGACACCGCCAGGGAGAACTCCCGCCAGGGACACACCCCCACCAGATACTGAAGGGGGGTATGGCACTCGAGATGCTGCCGCCAGAGGACGGTGAGTTCGCCCAGCCCGGTGTGCAACTGCACGGGTGAAGCGGGATCGAGCCAGACCCGCTGCAGCTGGGTCCAGCGCAGCCCGGCGCCGAGGTCGAGCAGCCAGTCGAGGTCGGCAGCGCGGCCCCCTTCCCCCAGCCGCTGCCGGCGCCAGGCCAGCAGCTCGGAGCCCAGGATCAGCTCACCTGGGACTGCAGGCGCTTGGCTGGCAGGAGCCAGCTGGGGCTCAGCACTGGGGAGGGGCCTGGAGGCAGCCATGGCCCAAACTTAGACAGGCGACCCTGAGGCAGGGCGCCAGCGAAGACCCGGTTCCGCGCGCACACGGCCCGCCAGCTCCAGATGCAGCAACTGGGTGGCCAGCTCAGCCCCGGATCGGCCCAGGGCCTGGGCCAGCTGCTCCAGAGAGGCCCCTTGGCCCAGGGCGGCCAGCAGGGCCTGATCCGGCGCGCCAGTGGGTGTGGCTGGAGAGGGGCTGGCCGCCGTGGTGGTGGTGGTGGCCTGAGGGCGGCCAAGGGGGCCTGCGCCCAGCTGGGCGATCAGATCCGAGGCCGCCAGCAGCGGACTCGCCCCCTGGGACAGCAGGCGATTGCTGCCCAGGGCAGAGCACTTGCCGGCGTCGGCTGGAACGACCCAGAGCGGCAGCCCCTGGTCCCAGGCCAGGGCGGCGGAGTGGAGCGCCCCACTCGATTCGGGGCACTCCACCACCACAACCGCCTGGGCGAGGGCCACCTGGTGGCGATTGCGGGCGGCGAAATGGCCCCGCCGCACGGGAGTGCCCCGGGGGTGCTCGCTCACCAGCAGACCATGGCGGGCCACGGCCGATTGAAGGACCTGGTGATGGCGTGGATAGACACGATCGAGCGGGGTCCCGAGCACACCGATGGGGCGTCCGCCCTGTTCCAGGCATCCGCGATGCACTGCGGCGTCGATGCCCTCCGCCAGGCCACTGACCACGGGCCAGCCGGCCTCGGCCAGGGCGGCGCCCAGCGCTTCGGCCATGGCTCGCCCATGCGGCGAGGGCCGGCGGGTGCCGACCACCGCAATCGCCTGACGCCGCCGCAGGGGAGCCCAGAGGGATCCTCGGCCAGCCCAGTGCAGGGCCAGTGGCGGCCGCTGCAGCTGATTCAGAGAGGCGGGACGGGCGGGGTCACCCGGCACGAGCACCCGCCGTGGTGCCTGGGCGGGCCAGCCTCCAGCTCCCAGCGGATCCTGGCCCCAGCTCTGGCGGTGAACCTCGATGCTAGCCAGCACGCCAGGTCCGAAACCGTTCAGGCAGGCCAGCTCGGCCCTGCTGGCCGTCCAGGCCGCCGCCAGCCCACCACAGACGCGCTCCAGTTCGGCCAGGCGGCGCCAGCCCAGGCCTGGACAACTGCTCCAGAGCAACCACCACTGCCGCCGCTCAGCCCAGCACTGGCCAGGGCCAGGATCCAGCCCAAAGCTGAACTGGCTCAGACGATCCAATGACCCCGGAGATGAACCACTCGCTGAGCCCCCTGGAGTGGAGGCGGCTCCTGCCCAGGAGCGACACGCAAAGGACAGCGACACCAGCTCGCCCATGACCATGCCATTCAGTACAGATGTACTAGCACGCTTTGTCGGGTCCGTCGAGCAATCTCTGGAGCGCCTGCTCAAGCTCCGGCGGATAGGGGCGCACCAACTGAAGGCCCGCTCCCTGACGCCGTACCAGCGCCAGCTCCACCCTGGCTTCAGCCGCCAGCCGCTCGCCACTGAGGATGAAGCGGCTGATCCAGGGCAGCCGCAGGCCCCGGCGGGGCTGGGCCTGGCTGTGCAGCTCCACCAGCTCGCCATGGCCCACGGCCTGGTGATAGTCGATCCGCAGGGCCAGCACCGGCAGCTCCAGGCCCAGGGCCGACAGTGCGGCATAAGGGAGCCCCGCCGCTGCGAGGGCCTCCACCCGGGCCTCCTCCAGCCAGGCGAGGTAGGCGCCGTGCCACATCACACCCCCGTGATCGGTGTGCTGCGGCAGTACCCGGCGCCGCAGCAGCCAGCAGCGGTGCCCCTTTTGCCACTCCATTACAGCCTCTCCCGCCACAGCTCGACCAGTCAGACGCAGGCCATAGGCTGCCGGAGAGCCGTGACAGCCCCGTGTTTCGCAATCTGCTGATCGCCGATTCCGGCAAGGGCCACGTCGAAGAGATGGTGCGCATGCTGCGCGAACTCCCGGCCTTTCGCCAGGCCAGGATCAACCTGCTGCACGTGGTTCCGGAGCAGGCGGGCGATGATTTTCAGGAGCACTGGCAGAAGGCTGCCGGCATCGTGGCCGATGCCATCCAGCGGCTTGGCCTTGATCCCGCTGATGTGAACGCCATCATCCGCCAGGGCGACACCAAGCAGACTGTGCTCAAGGTGGCCGACGAGCTTGATGCCGATCTGATCCTGATGGGGTCAAGGGGGCTGGGGCGGCTGCAGTCGATCCTGGCCAACAGCTCCAGCCAGTACGTCTTCCAGCTCTCGACGCGGCCGATGCTGCTGGTGCGCGACGACCTCTACGTGCGCCACGTGAACCGGGTGATGGTGACCCTCGACGGCACAGGCGTGGGCGACGATGCCCTCAGGATCGCCTGCGAACTGGTGCGGGAAATTCCCGGAGGCACCCTCACAGGCGTACACATCTCCCGCCAGGACATTCAACCCAGCCGAGGGGGCAAGACCCCGGCCGACCTGGTGATCGACAAAGCGGTTCAGCGGGCCCGTGCCCTTGGCGTTGAGCTCAAGGGCGTCCATGGCACCGGCGACGTGGGCCGCGGAGTCTGTGCCATGGCCGAAGAGCTCAAGGCCGACCTGCTGGTGATCGCTTCCCAGGACCGCAGGCCTCTGGTGGCCAAGAGCCTGGTCGACATCGACCGACTGCTGGGCAGCTCCGTGAGCGATTACATCCGCGTGCATGCACCGGCACCGGTGCTGCTGGTGCGGGAGCCCGAATCGGGCCGCTGAGCCCAGCAAGGCCTCTTCATAACAATGCCGCCGTCAGCCGTGAATCACGACTAACGGCGGCTGCACATGCTGAGGCGCAGGCCAGTGCACAGGGGTGCCAGAAAGCACTCCCAACACCTGATTAGCCTTGCTCGCGGCTGCTGGTCTGGATGTAGAGAACGATCAGGAAGACGGCCGGCACCAGCACGAACATGAGGCTGGCCACAAAACCCAGATCATTGGTTTCCATGGGAGCTCTAGGGAGGGTTGTGAATGGCGTGGGGCGACCGTATCACCCACCAATGGAGCCTTCCTCCGCCGCTTCACCGGCCGTAGCGGTTGACTCCAGGTCCGCAGGTTCAGCCTCAGAGGGCTCCTCCGCGGCCGGCCAGGCCGTGGGCCCGGCCCCCAGGGGCTCCGCCCGGGCCGCCGCCAGCAGAGCCTCGCGATCGGCGAGGCCCGCCTGGGGCCTGGTGAGCACCACCAGCGAGCGCTGCACCAGGGCCTGACAGGCCAGCCGCCAGCCGTCTGGCCGTCGGCGCAGCTTGCGGTCCTCCACGGCGGTGCGTGGGGTCAGCGCGCCCGGCGATGCTTCAGCCACCACATCGACGAAGCAGGTGATGCACTGACCGCAGCCACCACAATTGCCGAGCTGCCCTTTGAGCCCATACAGCTCCAACCCCTCACGCAGGGCCACCTCCCGCAGGTTTTCGCCGGGGTAGCACTCAACATCACGGCCCTCACGGACGAAGCGGATCACGGGCATCAGGATCAGACGCGGAAGCCTCCATTCTGAGGCTTGCAAGTTGCGTTTTGTAAACAGCCGTCGGGGCAAACCGCCGGATACCGCGTCACGGCTCGTTTCAGCTCCCCGGCAACGCTGCCGAAGGCCAGGGGAACCCCTTACGATCCCCAACACGGAACGATCCTTTTGATCGTCCGCTGTCTGTGCTGACGTCATGTCCTCACAGGCAGCTGTTAGTTACCCCGGACCTGACCCCCATGGGATTGCCCTGGTATCGGGTGCACACGGTCGTGATCAACGACCCGGGCCGCTTGCTGGCCGTGCACCTCATGCACACCGCTTTGGTCGCCGGCTGGGCCGGCTCCATGGCGCTCTATGAGCTCGCCATTTTTGATCCATCCGACCCGGTGCTCAACCCGATGTGGCGCCAGGGCATGTTCGTCATGCAGTTCATGGCCCGCCTGGGTGTGACCGGCAGCTGGAGCGGCTGGAGCATCACCGGAGAAACGGGAGTCGACCCTGGCTTCTGGAGTTTCGAAGGCGTAGCCGCCGCCCACATCATTTTCAGTGGCCTGCTTTTCCTGGCCGCCATCTGGCACTGGACCTACTGGGATCTGGAGATCTGGCAGGACCCCCGCACGGGTGAACCCGCCCTTGATCTGCCCAAGATCTTCGGCATCCACCTTCTGCTCGCCGGCCTCGGCTGCTTCGGCTTCGGCGCGTTCCACCTCACCGGTGTCTTCGGTCCGGGGATGTGGGTCTCCGACCCCTACGGCCTCACGGGACACCTCGAGAAAGTTCAGCCCTCCTGGGGGCCTGAAGGCTTCAACCCCTTCAACCCCGGCGGGATCGTGGCCCACCACATCGCCGCCGGCATCGTGGGCATCATCGCCGGCATCTTCCACATCACCACCCGCCCACCCGAGCGCCTCTACAAGGCTCTGAGGATGGGGAACATCGAAACGGTGCTGGCCAGCGCCATCGCTGCCGTGTTCTTTGCGGCCTTCATCGTGGCCGGAACCATGTGGTACGGCTCGGCGGCCACACCGGTCGAGCTCTTCGGTCCAACCCGTTACCAGTGGGATCAGGGCTACTTCCGCACGGAGATCAACCGCCGGGTCCAGACGGCCCTGGAGAACGGCGCCAGTGCCGAAGAGGCCTATGGCGCCATTCCCGAGAAACTGGCCTTCTTCGACTACGTCGGCAATAGCCCAGCCAAGGGCGGTCTGTTCCGCGTCGGTCCGATGGTCAACGGCGACGGCCTGCCCACCAGCTGGCTGGGTCACATCAGCTTCACCGACAAGGACGGCCGCAACCTCCAGGTTCGCCGCCTGCCCAACTTCTTCGAGAACTTCCCTGTGGTTCTCGAAGACGACCAGGGCATCGTCAGGGCTGACATTCCCTTCCGGCGCGCCGAAGCCCGCTACTCCTTTGAGCAGACCGGCGTGACGGCCACCATCTACGGCGGTGCTCTCAACGGCCAGACCTACACCGATCCTGCTGCCGTGAAGAAGCTGGCCCGCAAGGCCCAGCTGGGTGAAGCGTTCGAATTCGACCGCGAGACCTACCACTCAGATGGCACCTTCCGCAGCTCACCCCGCGGCTGATTCACCTTCGGTCACGCCACTTTCGCCCTGCTCTTCTTCTTCGGGC
>NZ_JAGQBY010000056.1:0-16601 GCF_024345875.1 Synechococcus sp. EJ6-Ellesmere | reverse complement strand
AGTGCTCCGAACAGGGTCACAGACCGGCCCACCTCTTGCCACGACTGACGCTTGAAGAGCTGAGCCGTCAGCACCGGCTACGCCGGTGCTGCTCCTCCTGAATTACACCACTTGCTGGGACGCTGCTGCGCGTCGAGCTGTTGATGCCGGCAAACTCGTTCGCCGTCCAAGAGCGACCGCTACTGCCGACACGCGCCGTGCCTATGAGGAATCGGTTGCTCGCAAGGCACGGCAATTGGTCGTGCGTGTGGTGTTGCCCGGCGAGTGGTACTTGGTGCGCTGGGGCGGCACCCGCAAAGGTTCTGGCACCTTCTACACCCGTCCGGGCTTGGCCGTGCCAACGGTGCAGCGCACCCTGCGGCCGCTGCTCTATGACCCGCCGACGACAGAGGACGGCACTGCCGATCTTGAGGCTCCCGTCAGCGCTTGGCAGCCGAAGCGCCCTGAAGAAATCCTCGCGATCAAAACCTGCGACAGCGCCTGCGGTTCGGGGACTTTCCCTGTGGCGGTGCTGCGCTTCATCACCGATGCCCTCTATGCCTCGGTGCACCACCACGGCCGTGTGGCAGATCGTGGTGACCGTTCCGTGGTCAGCCTGCTCAGGCCTCGAACGGAGGATGCCGATGATGTGGCGGCCTTAGGGCAGGAACTGATCCCCTGTCCATCGGAAGACGCCAGTTTCGAGCCACGTCTTCGGGCGGTGCTCAAGCGCCATGTGGTGGAACGCTGCATCTACGGAGTGGACCTCGACCCCCTCGCAGTGGAGTTGTGCCGTCTGTCGCTCTGGATCGAGACGATGGACCGCACGTTGCCGTTCTCGTTCCTCGATCACAAGGTCAAGTGCGGTAATGCTTTGGTGGGCACCTGGTTCGACCAGTTCCTCCACTACCCGGTGATGGCCTGGAAAAACCGGGAGGGGGGCGACAAGAACCACTCCAATGGCGTCCATTTCGCAAAAGAGGCGCGGGGCAAGGCTCTGCGCGATTTCGCGATGGGAGATCTCAAGACCGACCTGAAGAACTTTCTATCGGGGCCAACGCTGTTTGATCCGCGCGATCGGGCAAGGGAGGCAACAGAAGTGCACGCCGATGCGCTGGACTTATTAGCCAAGCTGCACGATCTGCCTGTGCAGGATGCCGCCGAGCGGGCACGGATCTATCGAGACGAGCTCTTGGGTGCGCCTGCCTACAAGAGCCTGAAGGCCGCAATGGATCTTTGGTGCGCTTGCTGGTTCTGGCCAGCGGATGCTTTGGAGCAGGCTCCTTTGCCCAGCACCTTGAGCAACGCACCTGAGGCGACTTGCACCGTTGCAGCAGAGACCGCTGCTCGGTTGCGCTTCTTCCATTGGGAGCTGGAGTTCCCTGATGTCTTCTGCGCCGAAGGAGCAGGTTTCGATGCGGTGCTTGGCAATCCACCTTGGGATATCGCCAAGCCGAATTCCAAAGAGTTCTTCAGCAACATCGACCCCCTCTACCGCACTTACGGCAAGCAGGAAGCCCTGCGGAAACAGACCGGCTTTTTCGCTAGTGAGGAGCTCGAGCAGGGCTGGCTTGATTACAACGCGGACTTTCGGGCCCAGTCCAACTTCATGAAGTACGCGGCCGGAGCTTATGGGGACCCAGAAGCAAAAGAGGCAAGCAACGACCGTTTCATCATCGAGCGCGGCCGTCAGAACGAGGCTTTTCATGCTCGCTGGCGTGGATTGAGACAACGGACAGGGGGCTACGCCGACCCAGCCCACCCCTTCCAGCACCAAGGATCGGCAGACATCAATCTCTACAAGGCTTTTCTGGAGACAGCGCATTCTCTAATGCGCCAAGGTGGTCGATTGGGTTACATCATTCCGTCAGGCTTGTATTCAGACCATGGCACGGGCGCCCTGCGGCGTCTTTTCCTAGATTACTGCCAATGGGAGTGGCTGTTTGGCTTTGAGAATCGCGAGGAGATCTTCACCATTCATCGAAGCTTCAAGTTCAATCCGATCATTCTTGAGAAGGGGGGCTCCACATCCGTGATCCAAACGGCCTTCATGCGCCGCAAACTTGAAGACTGGGAACGCGCCGAGGAGCTGGCCACGCCCTATGTACGAGAACAAGTTGATCGCTTCAGCCCACGGTCCAAAGCGATCCTTGAGATTCAGTCGCAAAGCGAACTGGAGACGATCCAAAGGATCTATGCGGGCTCTGTTCCGCTTGGTGATAACGATCCCTTAGGCTGGGGTATCAAATATGAGCGCGAATATGATATGACAAATGACTCGAAGCTCTTCCCGCCGCGCACCAAGTGGGAAGATCAAGGGTATCGGCCGGACGAGTACAGCCGCTGGATCAAGGGCGAATGGCACCCGATCAATGAATTATGGCAAGAACTGGGCATAGATTCCGCCAATGTGACGGTGAATAGCCTAGGCCTCGACGAGTGGGTTTACGAGGCCAGTACCAACGTAGATCAACGATCCGCCAATAGATGCATTGCTGGCGGCCATTCCCTCAACCCAGGCGACGTGGCAAAAACCTCTGGAGGTTTGCGCTGTGCACCAGCTCCCTACAACACATTGCTGATTCCTCGGGCAGAGATTCCCGAGGGAATCATCCTCTCTAGAGCAGGAGATGCTTGGATCAAAGAAGAAAGGATTGCAGAAGTCGATTTTACAGATCCACGCGGCAATGCACTGATAATCAAGATTGGTCGTGGCAGAAATGCTGTCGAACTTCCCGTTCGGGGGCCTGCGATTGGACTCCCGCTGTACGAAGGCCGGATGATCGGCCAATTCGATTTCAGCGAGAAAGGTTGGGTCTCCGGAAGTGGACGCTCAGCGGTTTGGCAAGAAATGCCCCCAGAGGAGAAAGTCCTTGATCCTCAATTCATCATGGGCTTTCGAACAGCCGAACTCGCAGGGCTTGCCAAGCACCTACAGGCGGTGAAGGAGAATCACGGAGATGAGGCTTTTGAGCAGGAGCTGCAACGCCTAACCAGTAGCGATTCTGACACACAACTCCCTAGTCCGGTTGATCCGCTAGTTTCGTTCATGGACGTCACCTCTGCAACAAACCAGAGGACAATTATCGCGGCTGTAACACCGCCAATGCCCAGCGGCAACAAGGTACCTCTTTTTCACTTGCGCAACGCATGCAAGGAGACGCTTTGCACGCTCATGAACTCCTTTGCTTTTGATTATGTCATGCGACGCCGGATGTGCGGCCTTAGCGTCAATTACTTCATCATTGAAGAGGCTCCACTTCCACCGCTTCGATCAATACCGAAGAAACATTTTGTTTCGCTATCCCGCGGCCTTTGTCTTCCTGGCGTCGTGTTCGCCCCTGCATGGTGCAGATCGGCTGACGCCTTATCTGCAGAGCCATGGAGATCCAGCCAAAAGCTTTGTCCTGCTGAGATATTGCGGTGCCGCATTGTTCTCGATTGCGTGTGCGCTGTATTGCTAGGGATTTTGAACAATGCCAGCTTTCGCATGGTCCTTGAAGGATGTGATCACCCTGCGGGCTACACTCATTCAGATCCAAAGGGATTTTGGCGGATTGACCAAGACAAGGATCCCGAGTTAAGGCATACGGTGTTGACGCTGGTCGCCTTCCACGATCTGGAGGCAAAGATCCGCGAGCATGGTGGTGATCGCGAAGCTGGTATTGAGGCCTTCCTGACACAAAACAATGGTGAGGGTTGGCTCCTCCCTGATGCCGTGCGCCTCGCTGATTATGGCCTCGGACACGATGAGCGAGCACTGGAGCATCAACCCGTCGCCAGCCGCCTGGGTCCCCGCTTCTGCGATTGGCAGCTGAGCCAATCCGCAGAGGAGTCCTGGCGCGAATGCCATCTCCACGCCCGCAATCTCCTCGGCGAGAAGGGCTACCAAAACCTGCTCGCCGAGATTGAAGCCGAACGCAGTGGCCATGCAGTCGCGGCTCCGCCACCTTCGGTGGCAGAAATCCCGGTCAGCGACGACCAGCAGATGCAGCTTTTCTCCTGAGGACCCGTCATGGCGCTCAACCCCGTTGTCTTCACCGAAAAGATCGTCCGCAGCTTCCTGCGTTATCAGCTCACCGCCTACCCATTTGCCGATGAGCGGCTGCTCGCTCAGATGCGGGAGCTCCTCTCACTCGATGCCACGCGCAATTCACCGCTACTGAAGGGGCCCTTCGTCAGCGTCTCCCGCCCGTTTCGTCGCGGGGCCGCGGTCGACCAGCTGATCGCTGAAGGGGTGTTTCACCCCCACATGCGTCAGCGCATCCCGGCCGAGATCACCCATGTCTACGGCCACCAGGATGAGGCGATCCGCGCCATTTATGCAGGCCAGACCACGCTCGTCTCCACCGGTACTGGCTCGGGTAAGTCAGAGTGCTTCCTCTACCCCATCACCAGCAAGGGCCTCACGCTGCGCGATGAGAACGCGCCGCCGGGTATTTCAGCGGTCATCGTCTATCCGATGAATGCCCTGACTGAAGACCAGCTCGGCCGCTTGCGGTCGTTGCTGGCCGGCACGGGCATCACCTTCGGCATGTATGTGGGCAAGACGCCGGAAACAGAAGCTGAGGTGGCTGGGATCCGCTTGCCTCGCGGCGCATCACGTGCCGACTACGAAGCAAAACTGAAGGAAGTCCGCGACGAGCGCCGCAGCGACACGGTTTATCCCCCGGAGGAGGTCTGCTCGCGGGAGGAGATGCGCAAGCCCGGCGGGCAGCCACGCATCCTGCTCACCAACGTCAAGCAGCTCGAGCTGCTACTCACCCGTCAGCGCGATACGGAGCTGTTCAACGGGGCACGCCTCGACTTCCTGGTGTTCGACGAGGCCCACACCTTCACAGGGGCCCAGGGTGCGGAAACCGCCTGCTTGATCCGTCGCCTTCGCGCCTATTGCGGACGCGCCGCGCAAGACACCGTCTGCGTCGCCACCTCAGCCACGATCGTCGACAGGGAGAACCCCAACGCCGCCCTCGAATTTGCCTCACGGTTCTTCGGGGTGCCGGCCGATGCCGTCACCACCGTGGGTGAGGCCTATGAGCGGGAGACCTGGGGGGCTTCCCGCAGTGTGACGCCGGCTCCGAAACAGGATCCAGCCGAACTACTCGCTGAGACGGTCAAGGCGGTTGAAGACCCTTCAGGCGAAAAGGTGCGTGGGGTGTACCGCAAGCTCGCCGGCCAGCCTTTACCGGAGGGCGACTGGGCCGCTGAGCTCTACCAGGCCCTCGCCAGCAACGAAATCGCCTGGCAGCTGGCCGAACTGCTCGCCACGCCCACCGCCCTTGACCAGTTGCCACAACAACTTCTGGAGCGGGTGCAGCGGCCCGTGGGTGAGGAGGAGGTGCTGGCGTGGCTGACCCTTGGTGCCGCTGCCCGCAGCGACAACCGACCCCTGTTGCGTCCCGTCGTGCATGCCTTCGTCAGGGGGATTAGCGGAGCGGTCGTCACGTTCCCCAAAGGGGACGCAGACCCCAAGCTCTGGCTGGCTGCAGAAGACGAGCTGCACGTCAGCGGGGAAGATGACCGGCACACGCACTTCCCCGTCACCACCTGCACCACCTGCGGCCAGCACTACTTCATCACCTTCCTCAAGGACTTCCAGTACACCCAGAGAAGACCTGGTGGCGGGGAGGCAGCAGACGACACCTCCTTCTGGGAGCCACTGGCAGAAGCGCAGGGGGGTAAACGCGTCGTCCTGCTGGATCGGGTCATCGGTGGCAGCGGTGATGACACAGACGACGAGCTCGAAGAGCACGAGCGAACGACACCTCTCCATTTCTGCCGCAGTTGCGGCGCCGCGCACCCCGAGCCCGCAGTGCACTGCCTGCACTGCGGGGCTGGTGGGGAGATGGTGAGGCTCTATGCAATTCGGCAGAACCCCGACAACCCTGGCCACCTCACCAGTTGCCTCTCCTGCGGGGCTATTGGCCGGCGCAGCGGCAGCTACTACCGAGAACCTGCCCGTCCAGTGCGAGCCACCAACGTGGCCGACGTGCACGTCTTAGCCCAGGACATGGTGCACCACTCCGAGCGGCCAAGGCTCCTGGTGTTCTGTGACAACCGCCAGGACGCGGCCTTCCAGGCTGGCTGGATGAAGGATCACGCCCGACGCTTCCGCCTACGGGCGCTTATGGCCCAGGGGCTCAGTGAAGGGCCGATTTCCGTTGGCGATCTGGCCCGCTTTGTCGACGACCAGCTCGAACGAGACGAATCCCTGTCGAGAGCCCTCGTGCCTGAGGTCTGGCAGGTGCAGCGCAAGGAAGGTGGTGGTGGGCGCCACGAACAGGAACGGCGCAAGTTTCTTCGCATCCAGGTGTTACGCGAGGTCACCCTGTCCTCACGCCAGGCGATCGGTCTTGAACCCTGGGGCCGCATGAAGGTGGAGTACGAGGGCCTCAATGCTGCGTTGCCATGGATTCAACGCGAGGCGGCCCATCTGGGGATGCCGCCAGAGGATCTGCGAGACGGTGTCGCCAGCGTTCTCGACTATCTCCGCCGCAAGCGCGTGCTGCACGATCCGGAACGGGAGATTTTCAGCAAGTACTGGATGGACGGCGACCTCGAAATCCAGCAGGGGTATCTGCCGCAGCTCGGGGCCCCCAATGGCACCAAGCTACGGCGCGACGCCCAGGAGAAATCGGAACTGGTCACCCAGTGGTTCAGCGACCGTGGTGACACCGTGCTCAAGCAGGTGGCGAAGAAGTGGGGCGTGGACCCCGACGATCTCGAAGACTTCCTTGAACGTCTCTTCCGCTTCCTGGTCACCCAAAAGCTCCTGCTGCCGGTGACCCTGAAAGGCTCCAAGGGCAGGCCTCTGCCCCAGGTGAGCGGGGTCTACCAGGTGGACGCAGACAAGCTCCGCCTGCAGGGCAACCACGGCATCTGGCGTTGTTGCAGCTGCCGGCGCCGCAGCACCCGCCGCACCCCGCATAACGCCTGCATGGCCTGGCGCTGCAACGGCACGCTGGAGTTCATCAGCGAAGACAAGGACAACTACGACCTGCAGCTGCTCGATGAGGGCTACTCGATGCTCAGGCCCGAGGAGCACACGGCGATGGTGCCCCACGACGAGCGCGAGCGCCTGGAGAACCTGTTCCGCGGCGAGTCGGATGCGATCAACGCCTTCGTCTGCACCCCCACGCTCGAGTTGGGAGTGGACATCGGCCAGCTCGATGCGGTGCTGATGCGGAACGTGCCGCCCCTGCCCGCCAACTACTGGCAGCGGGCTGGCCGTGCAGGGCGTCGGCACCGGATGGCGGTGGACATCACCTACTGCCGTCCCGTCTCCCACGACCGTGCCTATTTCACCGATCCACCGAAGCTGCTCGCCGGCCGAGTGGATCCGCCCGCCTTCAACCTCCGCAACGAGCTGATGGTGGGCAAGCACGTCCACGCCACGGCCATCACCCGGCTGCATCAATACACCCGGGACATTTCGCGCACACCGGCAGAATGGGAGGCGGTGGACGGCGTGCTCAAGACCTGCCTGCCCGATCGCGTGTCCTCCTACCTCTTTGATGGCGGCCTGCTTCGCACGACTCCCTTCGATCTCACGCCCCTGCGGCAGTTGATCGAAGCGAACCTCGACGATCTCTCCAGCTACGTGCAGCTGGCATTCGGCCAGGGTTGGCCATCCCAGGACGCCGAAGTCGCTACGCCCGAGGCCCTGCGCCGGCATGTCGCCGAGATGGTGCCTGGTCTTGAGCTCGTGTTGGGCCGGCTCAACCGCCGCCTGCGCTGGGCGCTCGACCAGATCAAGCGCCTGAATGCCGTGCGAGAGGAGCAAGGCACGCTTGAACCCGAAGACGACGCGCTCTTCCGTCGCTGCGATGCACTGGTCAAGCGCCTCAAAGGCACCGCAAGTCGAGGACGGCGTGAGGCAGAGGGCTACGACGACGTGAACACCTTCGGCGTGCTCGCTGCCGAAGGGTTCCTGCCGGGCTATGGCCTCGAAGTGGGTTCAGTTCTCGGCACGGCCGAGATCCCGTTCTGGCGCACCGGAGCGATGGCTTTCACCCTGCCGCGTCCACCGAGCGTGGCCCTGCGGGAATACGTCCCCGGCAACCTGATCTACGCCAACGGCAACCGATTTGTTGCACGGCGCTTCCACCGTGACGCCGACGAGCAGACCTCCGAGGTGCCGGTGTTCGAGGTGGTGATCGATCGCCAGGCTGTGAAGCCCACAAACCAATCGGCGGCAGCGACAGGTCTTGGGTCCCAGCGTGTTCAGGCGATTTCCGTCTGCGATGTCGACCTGGTGCATCAATCGCACATCTCCGATGAGGAAGATCTGCGTTTCCAGCTGCCGGTTGCTGTGTTCGGTCTGGAGCGCGATCAACACAACGGAGGCCGTGCCTTCCAGTGGGGCGAACAGCCGCTGCAGCTGCGCCGTGGCGTACGCCTGCGCCTGGTCAATGTCGGAGCGACCCGCGCGATTGAGAGAACCGGCAACTTTGGTTACCCCGTTTGCACTGTCTGCGGCCAGAGCATCTCGCCCTTGTCATCGGACCGGCAGCGCACACTGTTCGACCAGAACCACAAGGAGCGCTGCGGCAGGGAAATCTCGCCCCTGGGGTTCTACGCCGATGTGGTGGCAGACGCACTCCCCCTTCCAGGATGCCCCGACCAGACAACCGCCTACAGCGTGCTGGAAGCCCTGCGCTTCGCGGCTGCGCAGGTGCTCGATATGACCATGGATGACCTGCAGGTGCTGGTTCTTGGCCATGTCGACCGCGATGACGTAGATGCCGTCCTGTGGGATCCAATGCCAGGTGGCTCAGGACTGCTGGATCAGATCTGCGAACGATTCAGCGAAATTGTTGCAGCAGCGAAAGCAGTCGTGGATGGTTGCCCCTCAGGATGCGACACCTCCTGTATCGACTGCCTTCAGACCTTCCGCAACGGCTACTACCACAAACATCTCGATCGCAAGCTGGCCTCGCAGAAGCTCATGGCATGGGGCGAGCGACTCTCCCTCTCCCACGACATCCCGGCAGTCCAGCCCTCGCAGGCACCTGGAGAAGGCAGCTATCCGGTCAATGAGGTTGAGCGCCGGCTGCGGTATCTCCTACTCGCCGCAGGCTTCGAGGAAGGAACCCGTGGCGAACAGCTGCAACTTGATCGTGCCATCGGCACCACAACACCAGATGTGATCTATCGCGGACCACACCATGACCCCGATGAAGGCGTCTGCATCTATCTGGATGGCATGAGTGGTCACCTCCATGGTGATCCTGCAACGGCTGAGAAAGACGCGCAGATTCGTTCCTGGCTGCGCAACAACGGCTATGACGTGATCGAGATCGCGGTCAGTGATCTCAGCGATGAAGGCGCCATGACGCGGCACTTCCGAAAGCTGGCGGGGTATCTCAATGCCATCGATCTGAAAGGGCGACTGCGCTCCGACACCAGTTGGTTCAGTGCAAGTGAGGGGGCTTCGGCTCCACCTGAACAGGCGATACTTCGGGTTGTGGATCCCAGACCTGAAGAGCGTTATGTGAACTGCCTGCCGCTGATCCCGCTAAAGGCCGCCGCCGGCCTGTTCAGTGATCCCCAGCAAGTACCAGAGGATTCCGAGTGGAATCAATGGGTTGTCGTAGAGGCGGGCCGGAAGCTACGCAGAGGCATGTTCGTTGCCCAGGTTGTTGGCAAGTCGATGGAGCCACGAATCCCGGACGGCTCCTACTGCCTTTTCTCCACCCCGGTCGAAGGCAGCCGCCAAGGGAAAATCGTCCTTGTCCAGCTCCGCAACGAGACCGATCCCGAGAGTGGCACCCGCTACACCGTAAAGCGCTACGAAAGCGAGAAGTCTTATGGGGAGGATGACACCTGGCGGCACGTCAAAATCACCCTGAAACCGCTTAATACGGCTTTCGATCCAATTGTTCTTGCCGAAGAGGACGAAAATGCCATTGCCGTGGTGGCCGAATTTCTGCAAGTTCTGCAATAGCAATCTGCCTTCAACTTTGCGAGTGCCGCATCTTTGTGAGTTCATGCTCGGGCCTGCAGATTGATGGTGCACCCGGGGCTGAAGCCCTCCAGCACCGGCAGGGGAGGGGGTGGCCACCGCGCCGGCGCACACCCACCGCATCCCTCGGCCAGTCCTTACGCCGCGTCAAGGATCGGGCCATGCGCCCTCCGGTGTCGGGCGTCCTTGTCACAGCGCTTCGGCCGGCCGGCGGGGGGGGGGTTCTCCGCCGTCCCCAGATGGCTTCCCTCTCATCCCCCTCCCGCCGCAAGCAGCAGTCCTATGCCCTCAGCCGTTCTTCCCTCAAGGCCCGTATGTCCTGGTGCTGGAGCACCTGCCCCTGGCCGATGCCATTGCCTCAGCCGCTGCCCGGGGCCTGTCCCCTCTGGTGGAGCGGGAGGATCTGGTCAAGGTGGCGTGAGCGGCCTTGCTCCGCTCCGCTCCCCGCTTCAATACAGGCGAGCCCGCTGGGCCCTATCTGCGCTGCTGCATCACCGGTGCCCTGCAGCACCACCTGTGCGATCGGGTCCGGCTTGTGCGCGTCTCTCGCCGAGAGCACGAGAAGGGCACCTGCCCTCTTGGGCATGTCAGCCTCGATGCCCAGGGCGATGGCGAGCCATCCCTGCTCGATCAGCTGGCTATTGCTGAGCACGAGCCTGCTTCTGGCCCTGCCAGCGAGGGGCTGGCGCTGGAGCACCTGGTGGATCAGCTGCCTGCCCCCGAGGCCACGGCCCTGCGGCTCACCATCCTCGAGGGCCTCTCACTCCGCGCTGCAGCCGAGAGCTGGAAATCAGCGCCATGTCGGTGTCGCACCGTGAGGTGCGCCTGGCGGCGCAGCGGGCCCAGAAGAAGGCCCTCGCCCCCTTGCGTCAGTAGCTCAGGGCGTAAGGCCCAGCTCCGGTGCCTCGGGGCCAGATCCGCTCCGAGGCGCTCAGGTCATCAGGTCATCCATCAGCGCATCCGGCAGGGGCGCTGCAGAGACCAGCGCCTCGGCCTCGCTGATCAGGGCGCTCTTGGTGAGGCTGGCATCCAGTATCACGCCGTATTCACGGAAGCAGTGCTCGATGATCTCGGCCTTGGTCATGGCCGTGAAGTCCACAGGTTCCGTGTCGGCGTCGGGCTCGATCGCCGGAAGAGACTGATCTCCACTGTCCTCGCCCTCTTCGGGCAGCTCCTCGATCGGGGCCTCAGGTGAGGAAGCGGCGGTCTGCTCTTCTGTCTCCGGGGGCAAGCCGCCTGTCTGCGACGGATCCTCCGGCTCGATCGGTTGCTCCGGTGCTGGCGCCGGTGCCGGGCCGATGGTCCAGCCCAACGCATGCCAACCGCCGGCATGCACGGCCCAGACGTAGATCTCCTGGTCGCCGTTGTGCAGCAGCACCCAGCCGGTGCGGGGATCGATCGGAGTGGCGCTGGCTGTTGGGGTTGTGGTCATGGCGCTCAGGCGGGGATGGTGGCGGTAAGGCCCACATGCAGGTCGGCCGGGGTGGAGGGGGTGACGAGCGCCTTGGCAAAACAGATGCAGGGCCACTGGACCCGCGACAGATCGGCGGTGGCGATGTTGATGTCATGGCCGCTCAGGTAGGCCTCCACCCGGCCGCCCTCGGCCGGCAGCGACACCTTCACCGCACTCACAAAGCTGCCGGTGGCGCCGTCCTTGAGCAGCGGTGCCAGCTGCAGGTCCACCGTCACCGCGGCGGTGTGGTTTGAATGACTGGCCACCAGCGTGAACCGGGCGGCGGCATCGAGCTTGGTGTTCAGCCGCACCACCTCACCACTGACGAACTTCTTGGGGGCGGGGCGCAGGGCGCCGTGGGCGATGGCGCCCACCAGGGTGGTCTCCGCATCAATCAGCGGGTTGCTGCGGTGGGCCTGGGGAATGGAGGGCATGGTGATGCTCCGGTGATCGGGATCAGGGGTGGTGGCTCAGGGGTTTGAGATCAAGGCGTAGTGATCACAGGCGGCGTGATCGCATTCAGGCGGCCGGCGGCGCGGGGGTGCAGCACTGCAAAGCCCACGTACCAATCGACGCGGGTGCGGAACACCGGGGCATCGGGCACCTCGCCCAGATCCCGCACCGAGATGCCGTAGCGACTCTGGAACGGACCCTGCAGGCCGGTCACCCCCTGATCCCCCAGGGCGAGGCAGTAGATCGAGCTGGTGCCGCCGGCCTCGCCATACCCGAGCACTTCACGGCCCTGGGCATCGCGATCGACGGTGAGGATCTCGCAGTCCTGGTAGCGATGCACCGTCATGCCCAGTGCATTGGTCTCGGCCACGTAGGAGCAGCAGTTGCTGCTGCGGGCCAGGGCATTGAGCTGGCGGCGCATGGCCCGGCCCATCAGCAGCACTTTGGGCCGGCCCATGCCATCGACGGCATCGATCAGCTCATCGAGCGGATCAAAGGCCAGCGGCTGGTTGCCGTTGTCGATCGCCAGCTCGCTGCCGGCCGGCAGCCGCTTGGCCAGGCCGTCAAAGGCCCGCGCATCGGCACTGGCGTCACCGTTGACGATCGTGGCCTCCAGCGTCAGGCGCATGGAGCGGATCTTCATTTCGATCTGGCTGGCGCGGGCCTCTGGGCCCATCAGGTCCACGATCGAGCGGTCCACATCCACATCACCGCCAAAGAGGTGCACGGCTTCGGCGCGCTGGTCGATCACGCCGTAGCTCTGGCTGTAGCCCTCGTTCACGGCCCGGAAGCCCACCGCGGGCAGCTCCTGCTCGGCGGCATAGAACAGGCCGCTGCCGTTGATGTTCAGAAATGGCAGCCGGGCCAGCAGTTCCCCCTCCGAGAAGGTCTTGAGCACGGCGAGGTGCTCGAGGCGGGTTTCGTACTTGGCTGCCTCGATCAGGGTGAGGCCCATGACATGGGTGGGGCCAGGCCCCAGGGAGGTCACGGGCTATTGCCGAGCTGCGTTGGAGCGTGGTCAGGGAGCACTGCAGAGAGGGTCACTGCGCATCCTTGGGCTGGAGCAGGTCTCGGCCAACTGAATGCGACGTCGAAGTTCGGCATCGTTTTTCTCCAGAACGGTGAAGTGGGAGATGGCTCGCGTCCTCCCCGACTCGCCGTGAACCCAGGTGGTGTAGTTGAAGCGCTGGCCGGCATAGAACACGCTCACCTGACTGGACCCCCCACCTGGTTCCTTGACTGTTTTCAGGGCTTCCGAGCGAAGGAAGTCCTCCAGCACCTCCGGACCAAACACCTCGGCAATCAATAGGTGCCCAAGGTCATTGCCGCTTTTCTGGAAGATCACCTGACCCGAACAACGGTATGGCTCCCTTTCACAGGCCTCAGGCCTGTAGTCGATGGTTTCGCTTTCGGAGACGCCGTTGCTGTTCAGGAAAGCACTGAAAGCGAGGCTTCCTCCAGCCGCGGCACCTTGCGAACTGAGGTCGGGGTAGCCATCGGTGTATTTCCGCTCTGCTTTTGGCCTGGGAAGGATGTGAGTGGCGGCACGCCAGTTCCGCACCAGCTGAGTGCTGTTCTCTCCAGGCAAGGCGTGGAGAGGCGGTGGGGATCCCAGCCCAAGAGTCACGGCAGCCACCATTGCACCAACAACTGGCAGCGGCTGGTGCCTGGATGCAAGAGCCATCTTGCTGAGGAGCGGTGTCACGACCGTAGAGCTGCACTGCGGCAACAGCAGGGGACTGCCCTGCTGCCATGCCCGCCACCTCTGCCTCTGCAACCCCTGCTGCTCAGGCGCCGTTCAGCGCCGATCGCTGGCGCCAGTTCTGGGACCACTGGAAGGCCCAGCCCCAGCAGCTCGACGGGATCGAGCAACTGCGTCAGGCGGTCATGGCCGCCGACCCCGCGATCCTCACCGAGGCCGCCTCCTGGCGGCAGACCTTCTCCACCGCGGCGCCTGCGTCACCGGCACCGGAGTTCGCCAATCCCCTGCCGGTGGCATGGGAGAACCAGAACGACAACGCCAGCGGCACCGGCTACCGCGAGTGCTTCTCCAGCAGCTGCGCCATGCTTGCCCGCTACTGGGGCAAGGTCTCCGGCGATGACGAGTACAACCTCATCCGTGCTCGCTACGGCGACACCACCTCTGCCGAGGCGCAGTTGGCAGCGTTGCGTTCGCTGGGGCTGACAGCCAACTTCGCCACCAACGGCCATCGCGAAACGCTGGAGGAGCAGATCAATCTGGGTCGGCCGGTAGCGGTGGGCTGGTTGCATCACGGCCCCGCCTCTTCCCCCAGCGGCGGCGGTCACTGGAGCGTGGTGATCAGTTTCACCGACACCCATGCCGTCCACAACGACCCCAACGGTGAGGCCGATCTCGTCCACGGCGGCTACACAGCCAAGACCCAGGGAGCGGGACAGCACTTCAGCTGGAAGAACTGGTTGCCGCGCTGGGAGGCCGATGGCGTCGGCACCGGCTGGCTGCTCACCTGCCATCCCTGAACTGAGGAGTTCAGTCAGCCATGGCCGGCCCTGCAGGGTTCGATCGTGAGAAGTTCCTGCTGCGGGCGGTGGCGGGGATCTTCATCGCCCAGTTCGGGCTCTATGCCGCCGGTCTGGGCGTCTGCTTTCACGTGGGCCGCCAGCAGCTACGGCGAGCGGCCTGCGCCAGCTATCCCGACCACCTTCAACGGACATTTGAGACGGCGTTGGGCACAACCCTGGCGCTGCTGGGGGGCAGCAGCCTGGCGGCCGGGCGGCGCAGAGACCCTGATCCCTAACGAGGGAGTGCTGCGCGAGCTGGCCTGCCGACCTGCTCCACCGGCTCTCTGTGGATCGGCTGCGCGCAGCCCTCCTCATGGTCCGCGCGGCCTCAAGGGCTGACGCGAGTCAGCCAGACCTGTTGCGTTGGCTCGGCTCCGCCTCGCTTGCTGGTCGTGGCTGCCCCTTGACCCCACCCGGCCTGCTTCGGGGTCTTCGCTACGCCTGCCATGGCTTCCTCATCACGGCACAGCTCACTTCAGCTCCATAGCTCTGAGTCACTGGAGCAGATCAGCATCCGCTGCCTCAGCAGCTATCCGCATCGCCACCGGCTGCTGAGGCTCTGCCACCAGATCCTGTTCGAGCGGATCGATCCCGCTGATTTCCCCTCCTGGGCAGCTGAGATTGAGCCCAGGCTCTGAGGGCAGAAGCCCGTGGGCCTGGCCCGGCTGCGGCCGGGCTTTTTTTGTTGCCCTCGGGGGTTGTCTGGCCCAGCGCGGGTTCCCCGCAAGGGATCGTGCCGGGCTTCTTCATGGTCCGCCGGGGGCAAGGGCTGCGCAAGGCGGCGAGGCCGCTGCGCGGTCGCCGCCCCTTGCCTTCCCGGCGGTGCGTCGGGCGTCCCGTCACAGCGCCATAGGCGCCTGTTCCCATGTCCCCCTCTCTCGCTCGGCTCACCCGAGAAGATCCCGTGGCCCTGGTCGAGTCCTGCCACAGGGCCCTGCTCTGGATCCTGAGCAGCCACCAGGGCAAACCCATCCACCGCTTCTGGATCGATCACCCCTACGGGGAAGAGGAAATCACCCTGCTGGAGGAGGAGCTGCTCCCGGCGATCGAGCAGTTCCTCTCCCGCACCGGCGAGATCGATGCGGCGATCGAGGCCGCCCACGAGGCTGAGGTGGAGCGGGTCCAGGCCGCGATGGCAGCGGAGGCCACAGCTGTGGGTGTCTGATCGTGGCCGCCACAGGTGGTTCAGCTCTGGCCAGTCGCTCGGCCATGGGATCGGCGAGGAATCACCAGCACTGCCCCGGCCCGCCTGGCGGTCGCCAGGCTCGGCTCGGCCTGGCAAGGGTTTCACGAGCCGCTGTGCGGCCCTTGCCAGACCGCACCGGCCGGGGCGATGGGGCGGGCGTTCCTCGCCTCTGTCCCATGGCCTCCTCTGCTCCCCTGGCCTGCCCGATCCGCCAGCTGGTGGTGCACATCTATCCCGCTGGCCTCAAGGTCGCCGGCGCCGAGCGCATCACCCAGCACTACGGCCGCTCCGGCCGTCCCGTCAAAAAGCCCCGCTACATGCCGGCTGAGCGGGCCCATGCGCTGGCGCGCAAGCTGGCCGCCAGGCGCCTCGGCACCGTCTCGGTGCTCTGAGGCGGCGGCCATCGGGCCCGGCGTTGCCGGGCCTTTCTGGGCTGCTGAACGCCGCTGCTCAGCGGTGGGAGCTGCGGCCGCTGGTCACGAAGCCAGCCCGGTAGAGCTCACTGGCGCTCATGGCGTGGGGGTTGAGCACTTCCCCGAAGCCACCGGCCGTTGCCGGGGCTGCCGTCAGGGCGCTGGCGGCCCCCATCGCCCCGCGCTGCTGAAACAGGAAGCCGTAGACGGGATGGATGCGCAGCTGATCGAGGAACTCAGCGGTCGTCATCGGCCGGCCGTCGTCGCCCAGCAGCGGCTGGCCCTGACCGTCGAGCGGTTCGAGCACATCGGTGCCGTCCTTGCCGCTGCTGAGGCGGAAGCTCTCGCCCAGCTGGCCCTTGAACACATCAAAGAACGTGCCGCGGCTGTCACCGCCATTGCGGCCCTCGGCTTCTGAGAATGCACGCTCCAGCAGCCGTTCCTTGCGGAGCTGCAGCACCAGGGTGGAGGCCGCATCGCGCTCAGCGGCCACAGCCGCCACCTTCTTGGCGGAGGCCTCCTCCATCTGCCGCTCGCGCAGCTCCACCTGCTGCTCCAGCAGCTGCTTCTGGCGTTCGGCCTCCTGGAGGCGGGAGTATTCCTCCGGGTTGA
>NZ_JAGQBY010000055.1:0-16856 GCF_024345875.1 Synechococcus sp. EJ6-Ellesmere | reverse complement strand
CGGGATCCGCTCCTCAATCGACACGTAGGAGAACAGGGAGCCGCTGCGCTCCCGGTGACCTCGCATCTGGACTGGGCAGTTGGCCCATTTTCGCAGATTTGGGCGGGTTTTTCAGCAAACTCCTAAGGGGTCTCGGCTGGCGACTGCGGAATTTCGTGCTGGGGCCTGGTTGTAAGCGAGGGAAGGAGCGGTCAATGGCCCACAAGATCGAGCCGTGGAACCCCCACAGCGATGCCGGAGGCATCGAGGCCCTGCTTCAGGCGGCGGCGGTATTCGCGGCCCACAGGCCACTGCTGCAGGGGTTGGGTCTTGATCAGGATGCGGATGAGCACGCCGCTGTGGGCAATCTCATCGATGCCGAGCATCTCCGGAGGCTCGAGAATGCGGTCGGCCCAAGCAGGCTCGTGGTAAAGATCTTGAGCCACAGATTCCATCAGGGCCATGACCGCATCCACATCCGCTGCGATTGACACGGTGAGGGCATAGTTCACACGTGACCAGCTGCTGGAGAGATTGCGCACCGTGTCAATGGTGCCGTTCGGGATGCTGATCAATTCCCCATCCAGGTTGCGCAACTGGGTGACGCGCAGACCCACGCTCTCCACCAGGCCGCTCTGGTCGCCGATGCACACAACATCCCCGACCGCGAACTGGTCTTCAATCAGGATCATCAGCCCACTGATCAGATCCTTGAGCAGATTCTGCGAAGCCAACGACAGGGCAAAGCTCAGAAAACCCAGCAAAATTGCCACGGCCTGGGTCAACGCTCCCAGTTGATGCAACTGGTAGAAGATCACCATGCCGAGGAGGAGATAGACGCCGACACGCACCCACGCCTTCAGCGCACGGGACAACGTCGGCGCCCTTAACCTGGCCCGCGTGTCGTCCTGAAGCTGTGCCCAGCGATTCACATACCGGTCAGAGAAGACGTTCCCGGCTTTGATCGAGATCCTGGTCAACATCGCCAGGAAGAGAATCAGCAGCGGAATGCCGATCGTGGCTTCCTTCCCCAGGGTCATGACCCAATCCAGGGGCGCCCATCCCTGGTTCTCGGGGGCAAATGCAGGCCCCGTCGAGAACAGTCCGCGCACGGAAATGCCGAAGACCCAGTTGCTGAAGGGCCGGCTCCAGTAGAAGAGGCCCGCCAGCCAGGCAATGCCGCAGGCCCAGAGCAGGCACTGCCCCCAGAACAGGGAGGAGCGGTAGAAGGAGATCAGACTGAGGCGCTGCCGCAGGGACATCCGCACGCTCAGCCGCCTATGGACATGCAGGATGTTGCTTTCGCTCTCTCGGGATGAGGAGTCTCCATCCGGAGGGTGCTCCTCCTGGATCACCTGGTGAAGCCCGGCGGTGAGCGCCTGGTAAGCCCCAGACAGACGCTTCTGAATGACAGCGCCAAGGGCGCTCGCCAGGAAGAGCAGGACAAGGCCAAGACCACCCCGACGGGCCGCCTGCCAAAGGGCGGGGGGCTGGCGTTGCTCCCAGGCATCCAGAAGACTCATCCGCACCCCGCTGGCGACGCGACGGGCAATGGCGACAGGCTCGGAACTGTCTTCCCGAATCTTGGCCACATCGGCAGGCGTGACCGTGAAGATCAGCTCGGGGGGATCGGACCGGGGGAACACGAGGAACACGTCGTAGCGGGAACCCACCTGTTGCACGAAGGTATGTAGGTTTCGGGCCAGGAGGTTACGAAGCTGGAAGACAGTGGGATCGCGCTGTTGATCCACGGGCTGGGACAATGATCTCGATGTATATCTCGTCATCGAGGTGAGAATCTTCTGTAGACGGCTGTGAATCACATGGGCACGCTCGGACGCTGAATAGGCGGCATCATCCCCTGAGGGCGCTCCCGATGACTTGAAATCAATGAATCCCGAAACTGTTCCGATGATCCGGCCATCAAGAAACACGGGAGACAATTCCACGTTTCCCTGGGAAAAGACAGGCAGAAACTGTGACGAAGTCACTTGTGTCGCCGAGGCCTCAAGAGCAGGAAGAAACTGAGCCTGCACCGGCAGTAGGCCGGTCAGCACGATCAGCAGGCAGCCCAGAGCAGGCAGCAGGCACACCAGCAGCTTTCGCTTCAGAGGAGCCGGTCCAGGGGGGAGAGGGAAGGGCATTCAGAACTTGTAGGTGAGGCCCGAGGACAGGATCCCATTCAGTCGCTTGAAACCTGCTTCGAGAGGCCGTGATCGGTACCGCAGCGAAAGACGGTTCGTCCGCATCCATTGCTTGGTGATCGGCCAGTCCAGCCGGGTTGACGAGCAGAGGAAAGCTTCATCGAAGGACTTCACAGGGGTGGCCAGCGCGAATACCTGGCTCCACTCACTGGGCAGGACTGATGGGAACATCACGACTCCGATACACCAAGGCAGCAATGGGATCCACCTGATCGCGTTGCCTGGTCAGGTTGATGTCTGCCTATTCATAGCGTGGCCCCACGCCGAGCTGCACGGCCTGGAATGAGCTCGGATCCACCCCTTGCCAGAAGTTATAGCCGTAGCCAACAGCGTGCTGAACAGAACGGAGACATCATCGTCGTCGTCCTGGGTCGAGAACGTGCTGTCGTTCACCGCGACAGGCTGATCGATGAACAGAAAATTGCGCCGGTCCAGGCGATGACGGTAACCCGCGAACCCCTGGCTGATCGGTCAGGTGAGATTCAAGTCCCGGGAGCTGTCGTAGTTGATCGAGGCAAACAGATCGGCCTCGAAGTCGTTGCGGGGCCATTGCTTGTAGAGATCGAAGGTGGCCACCGCATTGGCCGTAGTTTTCTCATAGGTAGCAGCACTCACCGCCAGGCCCACCCCGCCCTGGAGCTTCTCTTCGGGAAACGGACAGGACGTGCTCCGCTCCACTGCGGCCCGATGCTGCTGTTCGCTCTCCGCCACGGCGCGACCGGCCTGCTCCTCTTCCCCGAGCTCGGCGTAGGGCCAGGCCGAGGTGCAGCAGAAGAACCTCCCTTCGGGCCACCGCTGCCTCCCCCTCCACCAGCAGGTTGGCCACGGGCAACGGGCAGGGCTGGCTCAGGCAGCGTTCGGCGAGATCGAGCAGCAGCTTGCTTCGCAGCTCGGGATCGGCCTGGGCCCGAATGCGCTGCATCGACGGATCCAGAGCGGCAGCCCCATCCGGCACGGTCGTGGGACTTGAGCCCCTGCGACTGGTGCAGCAGCCCCGGAAGGATCTTCAGCAGAGGCAGCCGGTGCAGGGAGAACACTCCACAAAGAGCTCGCGAAAACGAGGCAGTGGAAACAAGCAGACAGAGCCCTGGGGTGACGATCGACTGTTCTCACGCCAAGCCGTCTCAGACAAAAAAGTTGTTGAGCTCGCTGTACCAACACACTACCGGAAGGTAGCTTAGATGAGCCTTTATTTGAGCAGTGATCCCGGCTCATCACCTCGCAACACTCATCTTGGGAGGTGAGTTTGCACCATAATAAGTATGATTATAGCTTATGGCTACTGGAAATCAACTGCTCCAGATCCGTACACCCCAGACGCGCTGCAGCTGCCGTGAGCCATGGACCGCTCATCCTTCGGTCGCCAAGGCTGGCGCCCTGCGGCCTGATAGAACCGGGCTTCATACACTTTCATCAGACGGCCGGCACTGATCGTCCCGGTCGCGGAAGTTCTCTTGCTCTTCTCCAGCCCGATGGATCCTTTCCGCCGCGGCCCACGGCGCACCCAGCTCCCGGTTCTTGTCCGCAGCCTCCTGGCCGCAGCCCCTCTTCTGCTGGGGGCAGAGCCGGCAGTGGCCCTCGATGAACTCGAGCTCCGCTTGCCCCTGATCGGCGCCAACCTGGTGGTGCGGTTGGATGAACTGAGCAGCGCTGAGGATCTGCTGGCTGGCCGCAGTGACCTGGCCGAGCTCGACCGTGCCAGCGATGGCGTGATCGGGCCCAAAGTGCTGCGGCTGTTCAACCATCCGATCCAGCTTCCCCCCGGCGTGGCCAAGGGGCTGCAGGGCTCCGTGGGCTCACCATTGCTGCGGGAAGCCCTGCTGGCCACCACAGCTCTGGTACGCGTCGATGGTCTGCCCACCGATCTGAGCGGGGAGAAGCTCTCCCTGGCCCTGAGCCTCAGTGAGCGGGAGGGGTCGGTGACGCTGCTTTCCCTGCTGCGGGCCATGCCCGGCAAGCGGGCGTCCATCGATCTGGAGCGCGCCCTGTTCTCCCTCGATCGGCTGCAGCGCCAGCAGGCACCGGCCCAGTCCCTGCTGGCGAAACAGCCTGCGGTGGAAGCCGATCCGGATCTGAACCTGCCGGGCCTCTACACCGTGCGGCGCCGCGAGCTGCAGCTTCCGGTGTCCCATCGCCAGCACCCCCTGCGCAGCGTGGCCCTGCTGCCCCAGGGGGAGCATCCCATTGGCCTGGTGTTCATCTCCCACGGGCTGTGGGATGCCCCCCTGAACTTCGAGGGCTGGGGGCACCATCTCGCCAGCCATGGCTACGCGGTGCTGCTGCCGGAGCACCCCGGCAGTGACCAGGCCCAGCAGGCCGCCATGCTCTCCGGCGCCATCCCCCCACCGGAGCCCGAGGAGCTGGGCCTGCGCCCCCTGGATGTTCGCGCCCTCCTGGCAGCGGTGGATGCTGACCGCTTTGCTCTGGGCCCGATCCCCTCCAAGCAGGTGGTGGTGCTGGGGCACTCGTGGGGGGCGATCACCGCGCTGCAGCTTGCTGGCCTCAAGCCCAGCGACGCCAGGCTTGGCCAGCGCTGCGGGAATCTGAACGATCCCGAGGCGAATGTGAGCTGGGTGCTGCAGTGCAGCTTTCTGCGCTCTGCCAACCAGGCGGATATGGCGGAACCCCGGGTGTTCGGCGTGGTGGCCGTGAGCCCGCCGATGCGGCTGCTCTTCGACCAAGGGGCCTCGAAGGCCATGAATGGCCGGGCCCTGGTGGTGAGCGGCTCGAAGGACTGGGTGGTGCCCTTTAGCCCCGAAGCCCTCACCCCCTTCCAGGGACAGCCGGAAAGCCGCGGCCATCAGCTGGTGCTGGCAGGGGGCGGCACCCACTTCAACCTGCGCCCAGGAGCAGCAGCCGACAAGGCCGTGCTGCGGGGTCTGATGCTCAGCTGGGTGCAACAGGTGTTGGGCGCAGGCAACTCCGCCCGCCCCTCCGCGGGAGCGCCCCCCCTGCTGCCGGCAACCGGCTGGGGAGACGCCAGGGTGCCACTGGTCGAAGCCACCCCCGCAACGCCGAGGCCTCAGCAGACCATCACCGGCCCGCCATAGGACTGGTTCCCACTGAACGAGATGTGGAGTCCCACCAGGTTGTTCAGCTGACGATTGGGTGTGAGATCGCCAGGGTCGGGGGGTCACCGCCCGTCCCAAGACCTCACCAGACCCGCCGAGCCAGCCCCTGCCCAGCCGACGCAGATGAGTCGATAACGGCTGATCCGTCTGCACCTCGATGTGGGAGTGCCCCTCAAAGCCTTTGTGGCGCAATCCAGGGGCAAGCTACACAGTACCCATAGTTGGCTGGCTCGCTTCAGCGCCGGCGGCTCCACGGCACTTGCGGATCAAAGGGCCTGCGCACCGCCCAGCGGCAGATGCTCGATCCGCAGGAATGACAACAGACCGAGGATCGACGACACCAGCGCTGCAAGTTCCGCCGTGTCGCAAAACACTCTCCGCGCCCCGATCCACCGTCAGGAGGGTGACGAACGCCCTGGGGCCGTCAAGCGACTCCATGGCCTCGCGGTCTCTAAATGTTCAGCCCGCGCGTTGTTCCATCTCGTTTTCAATGGCATGGCGGTAGGCGCTGATGAAATGGTTTGGGCCGATGTCACCAGCGGCAGATGTAAAGGCCCACTGCTCACCTGCATGGACATACACCACATTTGCTGCGCTCGTCGGTGGCAGGTTGGGCACCAAGTCTGCCTGGTTGATGACCCTGTAGGCATTTGGAACGATCCTGTTGAAAGCCTCCGCAAAAGTTGGATCCCCCAGCCGTGGAGATGCATAGGTGTACAACCTGAGATTGCTACGCAGTGCAGCGACCTTCTGCGAAATGTCTAGTGCAGCCAGGCTAGCCAACGGTGCACCAAGGCTGTGCCCTGAGAGATAGAGGGGCTTGTTCACATCCAATTGTTGTACGGCTTCAATGATGGCGTTACTGAGGCGACCATAGATCGTGGCGAAGCCGCGATGAACTCTGCCGCGAAAGCCCAGCGTGGGCACATCATCACTGGCAATCTGCTTGGCGTTGAGTGTCTGCAGCCATTCGTGTCCCCGCTGAGTGCCTCTGAGCACCAGGATGTGATGCTCTGGGCACGTGAGCACGAAACCCCAATACACGGGATAGCTCCACTGCTCCACCAAGGCCTGGCTCGCCACCCCCTGAATCCGGATGCGAATCAGGTTGATCCCTGCCAGGAGAGGGTCCTGCTTTCGCCGGTCGTTGAGGGGCACCTGTCTTTCGGCGGTGGCCATGTCAGGCCCTTTAATTGAGGCAACCTGCATGTAGCCAGCCAAGCGTTCCCCGAAACTGGGCAGAGTATCGATGGCGCCCCTGTAGCGGAGATTGAACTTGCCAGTGAGGTATTGCTCTGTAGCCAGACGGCTCGCCAGAATCAACGTCTTCGAGATTGAGCGTTCATAGGGATTCGGTGGAGCTGTGAGGTTTAGCCCCGAGAGGATGCGTTGCACCTCAGCAGTGGTCTCGATATCTCCCTCGATGGCCCGGGTCACGGCTTCTTCAACCGCCTGAGGATTGTTCAGGAATTGGGTTGTAAGCTCTGCCTGCCTGGAGAGAATCGTGCTGCGCCGCAGAACACTGCCTAGCCCCGAAGCCATGCTGCCAACACCCAGGGCAGTCAAAAGAATCGTACGGCGACGCCATTCAGGCATCGTTCGCCTCCAGGGAAATCCTCGAATGACCACGAAGGAACCCATTCATAAAGAACGTATTGAACGCAGCTCCCAGGGTCCAGGCTCCACTCATCAGCCCTGCCGACAGGGCAAAGCTTTCAATCCCTGGCACAATGGCACCGAGAAGTTCCAGTGAGCACCAGGCCAGCAACGCGATCGCACATGCACCTACGGTAAGCACCATCTGGCCAAGCACCGCGATCGGGTTGAAGCTGATCGCGAAGCGCCAAAGACGCGCGATATCCCAGACCATCTTGGCCACTAGCAACACTGTGATCACAAGCACCGGGGTGAGAAACTCCCGAAACAGCCCGAGGATGGCCAGCCCCAGTGCGTAATCCACCACCATTCCCTGCACCGCTTCATACCGCCCAACGATGCGCTGCTGCACTCGCTCCTCGGTGTCTGTAACACGTAGGTGGCCAGTAATCATCCGGGGATCTAGCACAAGCTCCATGTTTCCAAGCATCGCATGTCTTTCCGGGAAATGAGCACCATGGAGACTGTCCTTAGCTGTGTAGTGTCACCAGGTTGTTCCGGCTGACAAAGGGGTGTGAGGCCGACAGGGTTGTGGTGCGACCCAACAGCCCAAGACCTCACACCCCATGCCTACACACTCCAATACCTGCCTGGCTAGGGTTGGTATGAATAGGAAGAGCTGGTATTGCGATATTCAAAGATTTCTATGGGGGCAATCCGAATGGCAATGTGCATGGTATGGACTCCCATGGGCTGGATCGCGTTGAAGATGCGTTGATCAAGATTGTCAATGTTTTTCTGATCCTCAATGAATTCTTCATTGGCTGCGCCGAAAATATTCACATAGGCTACGCCATTAACTAATTTGGTATCAACACGATGAATCAGATTGACATCTCGGAATCTACCGTCTCTGTGCAGTCCATGTAATTCGAGCTGAACTCTGTTGTCCACTGCAAATTCATGCAGCGATGTCCCAAGTGGCCGAGAAAGCATGAGGGCAACGAGCAGACCCAGCGCAAGTGATTTAAGCGCCTTGCGCAAACTTCCGTAAGATTGGAGTACAAAAACCAAACAGGCCGAGATCGTTATACCTATCAGGTTTGCTAAAAAGAGTAGGGATGCTCCGCCTGCAACATCGAGATTTGTGACATAGAAATTGCCGAATACACCCGTCATTGCGCTTCCTCCGGCGAGCCCGATTCCCACAACGCACAGGGGAGGAACCAAAGCTACTGCAATCGCCACTCCCGCAATTGAGCTGGCGATACTCATCCTTGTCAATGAGAATGCGCCAGCTGCTCCAGCTGCAATTGCAATCCCCAGATCCAGCATTGTTGGACGAGTTCGACTTAGAAGTTCTGAGCCAACAACATCCCACGGCGATAGTACCGTCACAAGAAAAGCCACTCCCATGGCCAGGAAGGAGCCCAGCACTATTGTCAATCCTGAGCGCAAGAACAAGGCCCAATTACCAGTTGCAGTAGCAAATGAAAGGCTGAGAATTGGATTCATCAGGGGTGCCACTATCATGGCGCCAATAATTACTGCAGAGCTGTTCGTAATCAGTCCCAGGGTTGCAATTATCGATGCCAGCGTGAGCAGAAAGAAAAATCCAAATGAGGGAATAGACCCTGCAGTTCGAGATTTAGCCAGCTCCTCGGCAGGTACCCTTGGCTCAAAGTGAATCTTCCATAGTGGTTCGATAGTTTTCAACAACTTACTGAACGGCTGAAGGATCGTCATGATGATGTAGTGCGTGTCGGGGCCGCTGTTACTGCTGGCCTGAACTCCTCAAACCCCCGGATGCCGAATCAAAGGGCTGACATCTTTCCTGACCCCGGGGGCCCCAAGGATATAAGTTCTTCAATTCTGGTGTCGGGCTATCCAGATGCGCTGTAGCACCACCACCAACAGTGCCGTACTGCATCCCACAAGGAGCAGGCCGGAAAGTGCCTGACAGCCAGCCACCAAACGCCAATGCACTCCTACCGTCACATCCCCATAACCCAGGCTCGTGAAGGTGACCAGGGAGAAATACAGTGCTTCGCTGAACGAGTCCAGCGCTCCTCCCAGGTCATAGAGGAGGGCCCACAGCATCACTTGCAAGACGGCGGTGGCAAACAGCACAAACAACGAGAGCATCATGGCGATGGCCGAGCGAACTGAGCGTGCCTTGGACCATCGCTCGAATGTGCGGCTGTAAATCCAAGCGAGCACGATGTTTGTAGCCGCCATCTGCAGCAGCGTACCGATCAACAGCAGCATTAGGCTCAAGCCCAGCTGCTGTAGGGTGTTGCTACTATCAATAGTGGCGCGCTCTGTTATCACCCTTGCGATGCCAGGGGATGTGGGGATAATCACCCAAGCCAGTCCAAAGACGACGGCCAATAGGCATGACCTTCTTATTCTTGAAATTGTCATTATGGTGGAGGCTGTTCAATGTAAACCAGCCCCACTTCTTGCCTTGGCAAAGGAGACTGGCTTGACAGGCAATGTACTTCGGCACGGCAATGAAGTATCACATAATCTTTAAATGTCTCACAATCGCCCAAGACCAAGTGATGTTGGAGAATTACTTGATCCCTCCTCGCTGCCATGGTGGTGATAGAAAGCATAAAACGGGAACAGTTGTTGGCCTTCCAATGGGGTTAGCAATCGCTCTAAGCCTTGAAGTTGAAAGCCCTCCTCGTCATCCAAGACTAACTTGATCGAGCCATGCTCAGCTGTTCTGGTATGGGTCAAGCCAAGCATGCCTGCAAGCCGGACATGATGTAGCGCTATGCCCAACGCGGTGATGCCCGTTCGGTGCAGTGCCTCAGGCGGAAACCAGTAAGATTCAACGCAAAGACCCATGTGATGAGCTATCTCCTTCCTATCAGTACTCTCTGTTCTTGTCAGAAATGTTGCTGAATGGATCAGGCATTGGTTGCAGAGTAGTTTACCATTTGGCAAAGGTTCGTTGCAAAGTCAACTCGATGGGTCGGTCAAGCGCGTGAATCTCTCTCCTCGGATCCGATTCGGCCTGCGCCTTGCCCTGGCGATGGTCCTGGCCTGTGGGGTAGCCCTGTCGATGGACTGGCAGAAGCCGTTCTGGGCAGGCCTCTCCGTGACAGTGCTGAGTCTGGACAGCGCCGGCCAATCCCTGCTGAAAATTATCTTGCGCATTGTGGGAACTCTTGCGGCTGCTGTGGTGGCCCTGAGCCTGATTGCACTGTTTCCTCAGGAACGCTGGTGGTTCTTTCTTTCCCTCTCGCTGTATGAGGGATTCTGCTGCTACCGCATGCTGGGCAGCCCCTATCCCTACGCCTGGATGGTGTCAGGATTTGTGGCTGCCATCATCGCGATCGATGGTGGACCGCCTGACGGCCTCACAGACTTCAACGTCGCCATGGAGCGCCTGCAGGAAACGGGAACAGGAATTCTTGCCTATACCTTCAGCGGCTTTCTCATCCCCACCGGCAGCACGGGAGGCACTTTCCAGGCCAACATCTTGGCGATGTCGCAACGGCTTGGCTCCCTGCTGGAGTCATGCCTTGCCCCCTACGCGGGCAACAGCACGAGCGATCCCCAGATGGCAAAGGATCTCCGGCAACTCGATGCCGAGGCCGCCACGCTCGAATCCTTGGTGGCGCCAGCCGCGCTGGAAAGTGGCTCCATCTGGAGGGAACGTCGCCGCTGGCACCGTGCAGCACTTGGTTTGAGGGCCCTGCCCCGGGTTCTGAACCACGTTCGACTGGCCGGATTGGGTCTGGCTGAACGGGAACGACTTCTGTTGGAACCTTCCGTGAGCCTCCTGCACAAGGGGGTGGAGCAACGCTTCGCAGCGATTGGGCAAGCCATGGCGGGGCAATCACCAGGATCGCCGCCGCCATCTTCACGGTTGCTGGGGCCGATCTCGCCCGAGAGGATGGAGTGCTCGATGCAAGAGCGAGCCCGTCTTCAGGCCAGCTGGAGGCCGTTGCAACATCTCGACGAGCTCAGCGCTCGCCTGTGGGGCCTCATCCATCCAGACCCATCCGGCAACGACCAGGCCTCTTCTTCTGGCTTGCGGACGCATCTGTACGTGCGGCTGGCCATGATCGATCCGGATCACCTCTGGCTGGCCAGCCGACTGATGGTGCAGATCTGGATCGCTGTGCTGCTGTGGATCTACCTTCCTGGTCTTCCCCTTGGACTCACGATCATTTCCTTGATGCCAAGCATCGGCCTGACGATGGCCCAGACGCCGATGCTCAGAGGGCAGACCTTGGTCGCACCAGCACTTCAGGCTCTTCTGGCGACTGGAGTGGTGTATGTCTTTGTGCTTCCCAGGTTGGATGGATTTTTTGGACTCGCCAGTGTACTGGCCATGGCGAGCTTTGCGATTGGCACTTACTACTACAAGAATGCCCCAATGAGGACGCTCACATTGTGTTTGTTCATCGTTGCCTGCAGCATTCGAAATCAACAGACCTATAATTTCATTAACTTTCTCAATCTCAGTATCGCCGTCTTCATGGCATTCGCTATTTCAGCATTTTCGCAGGACCTGCCTGTTTCCTGGCTTCCTGAAAGGCAGGCCCTAAGACTGCTGCGACGGCTGATGTTCAGTGCCAATGCGATCGTCGAATTAACGACGCACATGGCCCGCACCCCGCTCCGATGGCCGCAAAGGATCCTCCTGGCCTTCCATCGTAAAGCGGCCCGCGACATTCCAGCCAAATTAGCGTCGCTGGCTGTAAAATTGCCGCTTCAGGTGCTGAAACTAAACCAAGCTCAAATAGATGAGCTGGTGAATGCCGTTCAATCAGTATCGCTGTGGCTGGAAGAATGGAGCGAGGCCACTCCGCAACTGAACGCCCCTTCATTCAACCTGCCATCTGCTTCGCTTCCTGAATTTCGTAAATCCTTGGAGGACGGCGTGCTGCCATCAGCTCCCTTTCACCTGGTGTCTGCGTTGCAGGCGGTGGAGGCCATCAATAAGGGTTGCTCCTTCCAGCTCAAGGGCCTCCCCGCAGACCAAGCGAAGGGACGTGAAACGGTCCGGCTTACGCTGTGGCTTGGCTGCGGTTTTCGTCTTGAATCGGCCATGCGTGAGTTGCAGGGGATCGCCGGTTGGTTTGAATGGGAGAGATGGAGACAATCACGCTTTTGCTGACCCTGTTGTTCTCGTTGCAACGCCATCCTCCTCGCGAGGCTGAAATTCGTGGAGTTTTCTTTGCTCCACTATTTCTATGCGTTCTGCTCGGAATGGCGGCCGCCTGGGGCACTGCCACTGCTCTGAGCAAGGCTAATCTTTTCCACTATTTCGAGAACCCGTTGCTTGTGTTTCTTGCCTTCACTATCATCTATGCGGTTATTTTCAGCTTCCTTCTCGTGCCAGCATAAAGATGAACCCCAAGCTGCGCCGCCATCTCCCCACCACGATCGTGGTCGTTGTCGCCCTTGGCTTGCTTGGGGTTAAAACCTGGGATTACATTCGCAATCCCTGGACTCGGGACGGCCAGGTGCGTGCCACCGTCATCCAGGTGACATCCAGAATTTCCGGCCCGATCATCCGCCTGCCGATCAAGGACAACCAACCGGTAAAGAAAGGAGAGCTTCTGTTTGAGATCGATCCCAGCACGTTTGAAGCCAGTGTGGCGCAGGCGAAGGCCGATCTTGAAAACACCCGCGATCAGGTGAGCGCCCTGGCCAAGGAGGTGGAAGCAGCCAGAGCCAACGTGAAGCAAGCGCGCTCAGTGATCAGCAAAGAAAAAGCCGTTCTAACCGGCCTGAATGCGCAACTGATTGACAGCAAAGCCAATTTCGACCGCGCAGCACAACTGATCAAAGCCGGTGCTATCACCAGGCAGCAATACGACGATCAAACAGCTTCCTATGCCACGGCCCAGAGCAGCATCGCAGAAGCCGAGGCCGCGATTCTGCAGGCAGAAGCCGCTTTGCTTCAGTCGGAAGCCTCCCTGCAACAGGCCATTGCCAAACTTGGGGCGCCGGGTGATCAGAATGCCCAGGTGCGAGCGGCAAAATCCGCCCTGCGAAACGCGGAACTGAATCTCGAGTTCACCACCGTTCGTGCCCCGGTCGATGGGCTCGTCACCAACCTCAACCTGCAACGGGGCAGCCAGGCGGTGGCGAATCAGCCAGCCCTGGCCCTGGTAGACAGAAACAGCTTCAGGATCGATGCCTACTTCCGTGAAACCTGGATCGGCAGAATCCAGCCGGGAGATCAGGCCACGGTCACCCTGATGAGCTATCCCCAGCAGCCCCTTGTGGGCAAGGTGGAAAGCATCGGTTGGGGCATCGCCCAGGACAATGGCAGCACAGGCGAATTCCTGCTGCCGACTGTGAATCCAACCTTTGAGTGGATTCGCCTTGCCCAGAGAATTCCCGTAAGAATCGAGGTCGAGGATTTACCCCCACAGGTGATTCTCCGCCTTGGCAGCACAGCGTCCGTGTTGGTGAAGACAGGGACCCACCGCGGGCCTTCTGATTCTCCAACCCCATAACAACCCCAAACATGCGATCAACGCTGTTCCAGAGCCTGGGCCCTCTCACCCGCAGCACCCTCGTTAGAGATGGCGTAGCGGGCATCACCCTGGCGGCCCTGGCGATACCGGAGGTGATGGGTTACACCCGAATTTCCCAGACGCCTGTGATCACAGGGCTTTACACCCTGCTGCTGCCGGTGCTGGCCTTTGCGGCCCTGGGCTCCTCCAGGCACCTGGTGGTGGGGGCTGATTCAGCCACCGCGGCGATTCTGGCGGCCACCTTGATCGGTGCGGCGGCTCCTTACTCGCCCGAATACGTGGGCCTCACCGCCCTCACCGCCCTGGTGGTGGCGGTGATGCTCCTGCTTGCCGCTCTGTTCCGGTTGGGCTTCCTGGCGGATTTCCTTTCCCGCAGCGCCCTGATCGGCCTGCTCACCGGTATTGGCCTCCAGGTGGCTGCAGGAGAATTGGGCGGGCTGATCGGTCTGCCGAGGCAGGGATCCGGAGCCTTCGAACAGGTGCTGTCGGTGTTTCAGCGCCTCAGCCAGGCCAACGGGCCAGCAACGCTTGTGGCGATGTCGGTCTTCGTGGTGATTCTGGTGGCAAAGAAATGGGCCCCACAACTCCCCGGGGCCCTGATCGCCGTGATCGGAGCCGTCCTGGCGAGCTGGATGCTGGATTTCCAGAGCCATGGCATCGGTGTGGTGGGAACCGTTCCCAGTGGTCTCCCCAATCTGTCCCTGCCCCCGCTGCAAGGGATTCGCTACGACAAGATCTTCGCGGCAGCCGGGTCCTGTTTCCTGGTGATCATCGCCCAGAGTGCCGCCACCTCCCGGGCCTATGCCCAGCGCTACCAGGAAACCTTCGTGGAGAACCGGGATCTGATCGGCCTGGCCTGCGCCAATCTCGGCGCCGGCATCAGTGGCACCTTCGTGGTCAACGGCAGCCCCACCAAAACGGAGATGGTGGATGCGGCAGGCGGGCGCAGCCAGATCACCCACCTGACCACCGGAATCGTCGTGCTCCTGGTCCTGCTGTTCCTCACCGGGCCACTGGGTCTAGTACCCAACGTGGTCCTCTCCACGATTGTGTTCTTGATCGGGATCAAACTGATCGACGTACGGGGTATGGCTGAGCTTTACCGATTGCAGAGAAATGAATTCGTGATCGCTGCCCTCACGGTGCTCAGCGTGGCGCTGGTGGGGGTGATGGAGGGCATCGCCCTGGCGGTGATCCTCTCGTTGATCGACCAGGTGCGCCACACCTATCGGGCCCGCACCTGCCTCTGGACCCCCGATCCTGAGCGTCCCGATGGATTCCACCTGCAGACGGTGGCCATTGCGCCGGGTGTGTTTGCCGCTCCTGGAATTCTGGCCTATCGCTTTGAAGCCAACCTCTTCTATGCCAATGCCGATCACTTCAAGGAGGAGATCCTGGCTCTGATTCAGCAGAATCAGCCTGCGATCAAGGGCCTGGTGATCGACGCCACCGGCATTGATGACATTGATTATTCGGCCGCAAAAACACTCACTCAGTTGCGTAAAGAGCTGGATGGCCGGGCCTTGGAACTGGCCGTAGTGGTCACGTCCCAGCATCTGATGCACCAGCTGCGCAGGTATGGCCTCGAGAGCGCCACAACCAACTTCCATACCGTGAAAAAAGCAGTGCGTGAGCTCTCTGCTGGCCTGGAAGCTGTCAATCCCAAACTCAATCTCTCAGAAAAGCCAGTCGTGTGACTTCATCCTGGGACCTTGGCAGACGCTGCCTCATCAACAGAGAAGAGAAGCAACGGATCACGAGGCGAAGGTTTCTGATCGGATCACTGCTCATGCTCCCCGAAACGGTGATTCCCTCCTGAATCAACACGGCTTGCTTCGCTGGCCGGTCAGCCTCAGTGGGCCTTGATCCAGGAGCCGTAGCGGCGGGCCAGGGGGGAGGCGCTGAGACCATGGGCCAGGATGCTCAGCAGGATCGTGAACGTCACCACCGACACAATCTGTAGGCCGTGGGGCAGGGCCGCATCCAGCACCAGCACGGCGAAGACGATGCTCGCCAGCCCACGGGGGCCGAACCAGCCGACGAACAACTTGGTGGGCAGATCCCGGCCCATTCCGCCCATCACCAGGGCCACCGGCACCATGCGCACCACGGTGAGGCTGAGGACGGCATAGGTCAGGGTGCTCCAGCTGAGCTGGCTAACGGCCACCACGGCCGAGGCGGAACCGAAGGCCACCCAGGTCACCAGGGAGAGGGAGTCCCCCGTTGCTTCGGCAGCCACCAGCTCCTCGGCCTTGCTGCGACCGGTGAGGGCGCCGTACAGCAGACCTCCGGTGAAGCAGGCGATGAAACCGCTGCCGCCGAGCTCCTGAGCCACGGCGAAGCAGGTCAACGGCAGGGCGATGGCGAGCAGAGGTTGCCAGTCGTCGCTGATCCAGCGGCGCTCCCGGCAGCGGTCGCGACCCCAGACGGCCGCGAAGGTGATCGTCCCCCCCAGCAGCAGGCCGAGCCCGAGTTGCTGCACAAACAAGACGCCCAGGATGGAGAGGGTGTCGCCTCCCGGAACAGCCTGTCCGGCCATGGCCAGCAGGGCCAGCAGCAGAGGAACGCAGATGCCGTCGTTGAGGCCGCTCTCCACGCTGAGGTCTTCCCGGATCGCCGCTGGCACCAGGGGGTTGGAGACCACCGGTTGCCCCAGGGCCGCATCGGTGGGGGCCAGCACCACCGAAAGGATGGCCACTTCCATCAGCTGGAGATCGGGAAACAGGACGGCTCCCACCACGACCCCCAGCAGGATCGTCAACGGCAGGCCGAGCGCCAGCAGCCGAACGGGCAGGCGGGTGTTCCGCCGCAGCACGGACAGGTTGGCGTTGGCGGCGTCGGTGAACAGGATCAGGGACAGGGTGAGCTCGGCGATCACCTTCAGGTTCTCAGATGTGGGCCTGATGCTCAGCCAGCCCAGGACGGCCGGGCCCAGCAGCACTCCCAGAATGAGGAACACCAGGGCACCGGAGATCGGTGAACTCCTCAGCCGGGCCGAAACGAGGCCGTAGAGATAGACAATGATGGCGATGATCGCCAGGTCGAGATAGCCATCCTTCATTGCTGCATGGCAAACTTGCCGGCATCCAGCCCAGAGCTCTAGCAAAGCGACAGCCTCCTGCGCGCCACGCCCTTTCAGGCAAGCCGGTACGTATGAGGCTGATTGACAAGCGCCATTTCAACCTGTTCGAGGCCCTCCTCCACCAGGTGGCCTCCGGGCTGGTGTCGAAGTCCGCCGTGGCCTCGAGCACGCCGGCGACCTCCGCGCCTTCCTTTCCACCACCAACGGTCGCACCATGCCTTGCAGGACAGGACCGGCCGTGTTGGCAGCAGATGCCCAACGGATTCGCCATGAATCATCTACGTTGGGACTCCTGAAAAACGGCCGACTCCATATCTCGCCGTAACGGGCGTCTGAGCTGGACTTGTGCAGGCTATGGCCACGTCTATGCGGTGACTGGCCAATCGTTCCAGCTTTCGTCGGTAAAGGCCCA
>NZ_JAGQBY010000054.1:0-17086 GCF_024345875.1 Synechococcus sp. EJ6-Ellesmere | reverse complement strand
GTTGGTGGAGCAGGGGCACCATGCGAGTGCGCTGCTGGTGGCCGATCGCTTCCAGGTGAAGGTGATCGAGCAGGGCAGTGCCCTTGACGCCGATCATCGCCACAGCATTCTTGAACACTTTGATCTCCAGGGACTCGCCGCCCTCGGAACCCCATCCCTCCCCCGCGCCTGAGGCCATGGGCACACCTGTTCTCACCCGTCTGGAGCGCCTGCCGCGGCGCGGACTCACCGTGCTCTCACTCCAGGGGCTGAGCCTGCTGGTCCCGGGTGGCTGGAGCAACATCACCAGCGCCGAAGCCTTGATCGAATCGGTGATCGGCAGCAACGATGCGGCACTCATCGCCCAGGTGCGTGCCCGGGCCGATCAACTCAGTCGGGCACGCCATGAAGGTTATGGCAGGGCCCTGAGCGTCTACGACGCAGTCAACCGCTCGCAGCACGCCACGGCTGGCCTGCGGGTGTTGGCTGGGTTGAGCGCCGGAGTGCCCCTGCTCAAACGCATCGCCGATCTCACGCCACCTGGCGACACGCTGCAGGCCGTGGATCTGGGCCTGAAGGTGTCGGCCGAGCTGCTGGCCTTCACCCAGGTCAATGGTCTACCCGGCGACAGCTTCGCTGACTTCGCCGCCGCCCTGGCCGACTATGGCTCGGAAGCACGGCTGCGCATGGCCGCCCTGGTCACCTTCGATGGTCTGCTGCCGCTGGGAGATCAGGCCCTGCAGCGACTGGATGGACTGCTCGGGCAGGCGAGCGCGACCCAGTTGCGTCAGCTCCCCGCCTACCGGCGCATGGCCGGCTTGATGCCGGGCCGCAATGATCAGGCTCACCTTGGATTCCTACGCCGGGGAGTGGAGCAATGGGTGGGCTGGGCCGATGGACTCGTCTCCCAGCTGGGGCTCAGTGGCCAGCGGGCCGTCCAGGCCCTGGAAACCACCCTGGGCCCCTGGCAAGGACGCATGGATCAGCTGGCGGTGTTCCTGGATGCCTTCACCGACACCTATTCCCACACGGGGGTCCAGGCCGTGGCCCGCCGCCTGGTGGAGCGGGCCGCCGCCGAGATCTGAATCAGGAGTCGAGCCTCCCCTCCCTGGTGAGGATCAGTCGAAACCGAGCAGGTCAAAGATCTCACGATCCTTGAGTGATTCGGCCTCGAGGGGCTCCACATCACTGAGCATCTTCTGCGCAAGGCTCAGATACTCCTGCTGAACGGCTTCCACCTCGGGGCTTGGCTCCATCTCGAAGATGGTGCACTTCTTGAGGCGGGAGCGGCGGATTGCATCCACCGTTTTGAAATGCGCCATGGTACGCAGACCGGTGCGCTCATTGAAGCGGTCGATCTGATCGGTCTCCTCTGAGCGATTGGCAATCACTCCGCCTAGGCGCACCTTGTAATTCTTGGCCTTGGCGTTGATGGCCTGCATGATCCGATTCATCGCAAAGATCGAATCAAAATCATTGGCGGTGACGATGAGGCAGTAATTGGCATGCTGCAGTGGCGCCGCGAAACCACCACAGACCACGTCACCGAGCACATCGAAGATCACGACATCCGTATCTTCAAGCAGATGGTGCTCTTTCAGCAACATCACCGTCTGGCCGGTGACATAGCCACCACACCCGGTACCAGCCGGTGGACCACCGGATTCCACGCACATCACGCCATTGAAGCCCTCGAACACGAAGTCTTCGGGACGAAGTTCCTCGGTATGGAAGTCAACGGTTTCGAGGATATCGATCACCGTGGGCACCATCTTCTTGGTGAGGGTGAAGGTGCTGTCGTGCTTCGGATCGCAACCGATCTGAAGCACCCGTTTGCCCAGCTTGGAGAACGCTGCGGAAAGGTTGGAGGAGGTGGTGGACTTGCCGATCCCCCCCTTGCCATAGACGGCAATCACCAAGGCACCTTCCTCGATGTTCATCGAGGCATCCTGGTGGACCTGGAGGCTGCCCTCACCGTCCTCATGGCCGCTGGTGCCAGCCTTGGCGGGAGCTGTTGTCTGCTTGGGTGGCAGAGTTGTGGTCATAACACGTCCTTGGCCGAGTCGACATCGGCAGTGCCTACATCAAAGTGCAGCCGAGCAGGCAGATGCTGGGTCTGGCTCAAACCGAAACATCACGACAATCGGAATCTTGAAATGCTCACCCAAGCCGAGCGATTGCTGATGAGCAGAGCCTTGACAATCACTCTCATGGCTCAGGGGCCCGCCTCCCGATCTAAGTAGAAATGCCTAACACCTTGACAGATGGAGAGGCAGCCTGGTTCAGGGAGTGACTGCGCTGGCTTGTGCGATCCGGGCATGATCGAGCTGGCCTGGGCCTGGCCAGCTGTGCAACGTCACGCAGCCCCGCGGCTCAACGGCTGAAGTGGGCCTTGGCTTCGTAGAGCGTTTCCTCGGTGATCTCCGCTACGCCACGTTCGTTGGCATACGCTTCGGTGTTGCGCCGGACTTTGCCCCGAACGAAGAAAGGAATTCGGGAAAGTTCAGCTTCACCGGAAGGGGTCCAGCGCAAGGCTCCCCCTTCAGGAGTGGCCGAAAGTGGTGTCACGTCCGGCGCCCCGCTGGCAGGGCCAGCGACCGGCTGGGCCGCCGGGGCGGAAGCACCCTCGAGATGGCTGAGGTGACCGTCCACGAATTCGAAATCATGGCGGAACATGCCGATCAGGTGTTCCTCCAGACCCATCATCAGGGGGTGCACCCAAGAATCGAAGATCACATTGGCCCCTTCCCAACCCATCTGGGGGGCATAACGGGCGGGTACATCCTGCACATGCAGCGGGGCGCTGATCACAGCGCAGGGAATCCCCAGCCGCTTGGCGCTGTGGCGCTCCATCTGGGTGCCGAGCACAAGCTCTGGAGCCGCCTGGGCCATGGCCTGCTCCACCTCCAGATAATCGTCGGAGATCAGGGCCTCGAGGCCCAGCTCCTTGGCGGCGGCACGCACCTCACGGGCCTGCTCGCGGCTGTAGCTGCCCAGCCCCACCACCGTGAAACCGAGCTCCCGCGAGGCGATCCGGGCCGCCGCGATCGCATGGGTGGCGTCGGCGAAAATGAACACCCGCTTGCCGGTGAGGTAAGTGGAATCCACCGATTTCGAGTACCAGGGCAATCTGGAGCGCTGGTCGGCCTCACGCAGTTCCGGCGGCTCCAGGCCCAGCAGGGCGCAGAGCTCACGCAGGAACTGGGCGGTGGCTCCGATTCCGATCGGTACGGTGCGCACCACAGGGGTGCCGAAATTGCGCTCCAGCCAGCTGCAGAGAGGGCCGGCCACCTCCGGATAGAGGCAGAGGTTGGCATCGGCCTGGGGGAGACGCATCAGGTCGGCCGGCCTGGCTCCCAGGGGTGCCACCACATTCACGTCGATGCCGTGGTCGGCCAGGAGGCCGCGCAATTCGCGCACGTCATCCCGGCAGCGGAAGCCCAGCAGGCTCGGGCCCAGCAGGTTCACGCGCGGTCGCCGCCCCTCGGAACGCCAGCGCTCGGGCCCAGGCTTGGCCGCTCCGGGGGCAGGCATCTGGTTCCTGAGAAGCCCGCGGCAGAGTTGGTAGAAGGTTTCCGCCGCCCCCCAGTTTTCCTTTTTGGAGTAAGCGGGCAAGTCCAGGCTCACCACCGGCACCCCCAGGCCCATGCCGCCGGCGAGGGATCCCGGTTGATCCTGGATCAGCTCTGCCGTGCAGCTCTCGCCCACCAACAGGGCCTCCGGCTGGAAGCGATCCACCGCCTGCTGGATCGAGCGCTTCACCAGCTCAGCGGTGTCGCCGCCCAGATCGCGGGCCTGAAAGGTGGTGTAAGTGACAGGGGGCCGGCGGTCACGCCGCTCAATCATCGTGAACAGCAGATCGGCATAGGTGTCGCCCTGGGGAGCATGCAGCACATAGTGAACTCCCTCCATCGAGGCGGCGATGCGCATGGCTCCCACATGGGGGGGGCCTTCGTAGGTCCAGAGGGTCAGTTCCATTGCAGCAACTCCCGGCGGTTGAGGGGACGGGCGAACAGTTCAGCCAGGTCAGCGGCCTGATCACAGCCATGGATCGGGCTGAAGACGAGCTCGATCGACCACTTGGTGGCGAAGCCCTCCGCTTCGAGCGGGTTGGCCAGACCCATGCCGCAGACGACCAGATCGGGGCGGCTGGCACGCACGCGCTCCAGCTGCTTCTCCACATCCTGCCCTTCGCTCAGCTGGGTGCCCTCCGGCAACAGGGGCAGTTCCTCGGCCATCAGCTGGCGGTCGAGGTAGGGGGTGCCCACCTCCACCAGTTCCATGCCGCATTCGCGGTGCAGAAAACGGGCCAGGGGAATTTCCAGCTGGGAATCGGGTAACAGAAACAGGCGCTTGCCTTCGAGTCTGCGGCGCAGGGGTTCCAGGGCGCGCCTGCCCCGCTCCGCCAGAGGGTCGAGCACCTCGGCCACGCGTTTTGGGTCAATGCCGAAGGCCGCCGCCGCCGCCGCCATCCAGGCGCAACTGCCCTCCACCCCGAGCGGGTAGGGGGCGGAGATGCGCTGGGCGCCTCGGCGCTCCAGGGCCCGCACGGTATCGGCCACGAAGGGCTGGGCCAGCAGCAGTCGGGTGCCGGGGCCGACCGGGGGCAGGTCGGTCGACTGGCGGGGCGGCAGAGTGCGCACCGTCTCGAGGCCCATGCGCGCGAACAGGGAGAGGAAACGCTCCTCCACCCCATCGGCCAGGGTGCCCACGATCAGCAGCTGGGGTTCAGGACTGCTGGGCAACAGGGGAACCAGGGAGGTCAGGGCACCGTCCTCCCCCTGGGTGAAGGTGGTTTCAATGCCACTGCCGGAGTAATTCACAACCCTCACCCGCCCCTGCATGCGGGTGTTGATGCGCTCGGCGGCCTTGGCCAGATCGAGCTTGATCACCTCCGAAGGGCAGGAGCCCACCAGGAAGAGGGTGCGGATCTCGGGCCGCCGCGCCAACAGATCGCCCACCACCCGATCGAGTTCCTCGTTGGCATCCGCCAGGCCCGCCAGGTCGCGCTCGCCCAGGATGGCTGTGCCGAAGCGGGGTTCGGCAAAGATCATCACACCGGCCGCCGACTGGATCAGGTGGGCGCAGGTGCGGGAGCCCACCACCAGAAAAAAGGCATCGGGCATCCGGCGATGCAGCCAGACGATCGAGGTGAGGCCGCAAAACACCTCCCGCTGTCCGCTTTCACGCAGCACGGGCGGCAGGGTGGACGTCAGGGCCATGGGCGGGAACCGGTGATCCATTACGGGTTAGCCAACTGGGCGGCGGAAACCAGTGGCTGTTGACAAGTCTTCGGGATCAGGGTCGGTAGGGGGTGGAAGGGGGTACAGGAACCAAGTTGTTACGCCGATTAACACATTTCGGAACCGATGAGCAGGGCTTATGGGGGTCCCTGCACACCGTGATCGATCAAACCACCCAAATCGCTTGACGGGGGGGTATGCCGCCGAGCATGGTCCTTAACGAACCTCCCCAACCTTTTCCGGAGCAGGCAATGGCGAATGAAACCATGGGCATCGCCCTCGGCATGATCGAGACGCGCGGCCTCGTGCCGGCCATCGAAGCAGCCGACGCCATGACCAAGGCCGCCGAAGTGCGTCTGATCGGCCGTGAGTTCGTGGGGGGCGGCTACGTGACCGTCCTGGTGCGCGGCGAAACCGGTGCTGTGAACGCCGCAGTGCGTGCCGGCGCTGATGCCTGTGAGCGCGTGGGCGACGGCCTTGTGGCCGCCCACATCATCGCCCGCCCCCACCGTGAAGTGGAGCCGGCCCTCAACAGCAGCTTCGGTCTGGGTTCCAAGGACTGATGTCTGACGCGCCCCCGAGGGAGCGCAGCACCTTCATCTTTCCCACCCGACCAACAAGGAGATTTTCCCCATGAGCAAGAAGTACGACGCTGGGGTCAAGGAGTACAGGGACACGTACTGGACTCCCGACTACGTTCCCCTCGACACCGACCTGCTGGCCTGCTTCAAGGTCACCGGCCAGGAAGGCGTTCCCAAGGAGGAAGTGGCCGCTGCCGTGGCTGCCGAGTCCTCGACCGGCACCTGGTCCACCGTGTGGTCCGAGCTCCTCACCGACCTCGACTTCTACAAAGGCCGCTGCTACCGGATCGAAGACGTTCCCGGCGACAAGGAATCCTTCTACGCCTTCATCGCCTATCCGCTCGATCTGTTCGAAGAGGGTTCCATCACCAACGTGCTCACCTCCCTGGTGGGCAACGTGTTCGGCTTCAAGGCCCTGCGCCACCTCCGTCTGGAAGACATCCGCTTCCCGATGGCCTTCATCAAGACCTGCCCTGGCCCGCCGAACGGCATCTGCGTCGAGCGCGACCGGATGAACAAGTACGGCCGTCCCCTGCTGGGCTGCACGATCAAGCCGAAGCTGGGCCTTTCCGGCAAGAACTACGGCCGGGTGGTGTATGAGTGCCTCCGCGGTGGTCTCGACTTCACCAAGGACGACGAGAACATCAACTCCCAGCCTTTCCAGCGCTGGCAGAACCGCTTCGAGTTCGTCGCCGAAGCTGTGCAGCTGGCCCAGGAGGAAACCGGCGAGAAGAAGGGTCACTACCTCAACTGCACCGCCGCCACTCCCGAAGAGATGTACGAGCGGGCCGAGTTCGCCAAAGAACTGGGTCAGCCGATCATCATGCACGACTACATCACCGGCGGCTTCACGGCCAACACCGGTCTGTCGAAGTGGTGCCGCAAGAACGGCATGCTGCTTCACATTCACCGCGCCATGCACGCGGTGATCGACCGTCACCCCAAGCACGGCATCCACTTCCGCGTTCTCGCCAAGTGCCTGCGCCTCTCCGGTGGTGACCAGCTGCACACCGGCACCGTGGTGGGCAAGCTCGAGGGTGATCGCCAGACCACCCTCGGCTTCATCGACCAGCTGCGCGAATCCTTCGTCCCCGAAGACCGCAGCCGCGGCAATTTCTTCGATCAGGACTGGGGTTCGATGCCCGGCGTCTTCGCTGTGGCCTCCGGCGGCATCCACGTGTGGCACATGCCTGCACTGGTGGCGATCTTCGGCGACGATTCCGTGCTGCAGTTCGGTGGTGGCACCCACGGCCATCCCTGGGGCTCCGCCGCCGGTGCCGCCGCCAACCGGGTGGCCCTCGAAGCCTGCGTCAAGGCCCGCAACGCCGGTCGCGAGATCGAGAAGGAAAGCCGCGACATCCTCATGGAAGCCGCGAAGCACAGCCCCGAGCTCGCCATCGCGCTCGAGACCTGGAAGGAGATCAAGTTCGAGTTCGACACCGTCGACAAACTCGACGTCAACTGATCGGGGCTGTTGACCAGTGGGAAAGGGTTTTCTCTTTCCCCCGGTCACAACCGGTTTGCCTGCATTCACCTGATTCCCCACAAGGATCCCCATGCCCTTCAAGAGCACCGTGGGTGACTACCAAACAGTCGCCACCCTGGAGACCTTCGGCTTCCTCCCGCCGATGTCCCAGGACGAGATCTACGACCAGATTGCCTACATCATTGCCCAGGGATGGAGCCCCCTGGTCGAGCACGTCCACCCCAGCCGTTCGATGGCGACCTACTGGTCGTACTGGAAACTGCCCTTCTTCGGTGAGAAGGATCTGGGCGTGATCGTCAGTGAACTCGAGGCCTGCCACCGCGCCTACCCCGACCATCACGTTCGTCTGGTCGGCTACGACGCCTACACCCAGAGCCAGGGTTCCTGCTTCGTGGTTTTCGAAGCACGCTGATCACCGCAGCAGGTTCCGGCCCAGTCCGGGACCTGCTGTCGTCCATCTTCAATTCTTCCGACGGCGCATGGAGGATTCGTGAATCGGCAGGCTCAGGGCCTTCCCATCACCAGTTCTCTCCAGCCGTCTCCTTCAAGGTTGTTTCTTCATAGGGCGGACATGGCATCTCAATCCAGTCGCGAAGCGGCCCTTGCGCGCCGGATGGCGCTCTCCACGGCCGGGAAAACGGCGGAGAAGAGGTATGCCAACAGTGCCAACCGCACCCGCAGCGCCGCTGAGGCCCGCCCCACCCGCTCGGTCGTGCCGGTAGCCCCTGCTGTCAGCCGCGAAGCTGATGCTCCGGCCCGACCGCTGTTCAGCAGCAGCAACGGGCCCACCAGCGCACCCCGTCAGCTCAACCGTGCGGCCATCAGCAATCCCAGCAGGGATCTGGTCCTGGCCCGGCGTGAAGCCCTGAGCAAGCGCGGCAAACGGGCCGACACCAGCAAGGACCGCAGCCGTGATGGCAGCTCCGCGCGTGCCGTCGCCACCGCAACCCCCGCGCCCGTGAGCTCCCCGCCGCCAGCTGCCAGCCGCCCCGCCCTGTCCCTGAGCGCCCCCCCGTCCACTTCCCTCAGCGATCGCCAAAGCAACGGCAACCGGCCGACCGCCAAGCGCTCCGCCCAGTTCAACCCCAGCCGCGCCATCGTCATGGCCCGCCACGAAGCCCTCTCCAAACGCGGCAAGTCGGCCTCCACCGACAGCTCCAGCGGCACCGCGGCCGTGGTGCGTCAGTCGAACCCAGACATCAGCAGTCGGGAACTGGCCCACCGCATCCGTGATCTCAAGAGCAAGAACGGCGCCGGAGCCGTCAGCCGCGGCAACGGTGTCACCCGACCCACGGGTCCGAGGCGCGGCCCCAACAAGGTGGCCGCCGCCCAGGACGCCAGCTGGAAGGTGGGCGCCAGTGAAACGGTGCGCGGTCAGGTGGTGACCGGCACCCAGGCCAACCGCTCCGAGAAGACGACCGGCAACGAGGCCAGCACCTGCCGCCCGATCACCGGCACCGAATACATGGGAGCGGACATTTTCCGCACGTTCTGCCAGAGCGAGCCCGAACCGCTTCAGCCCGCCAAGGTCCGCGTCACGGCCACCAGCCACGGCAACCGCGTCACCGGCAACGAAGTGGGCCGCTCGGAGAAGGTCACCGGCGATGAACCCGGCACCTGCAAGTCCATCACCGGCACCGAGTACATCTCGGCGAACCAGGCGGCGGCCTACTGCGGCACCACCTCCGTCAGCCCCCGCAAGGTGGGCCACAGCCAGACCCTGGCCGGCAGGCCGGTGTCGGGTGTGATGGTGGGCCGCTCCGAGCGGGTCACCGGTGATGAGCACGGCGCCGGCATCCAGCCCACCGGCACCCAATACCTAGGCTCCGATTCGATCAGCACCCCCGGCATGGCCCCCCCCAAGGTGGCCAGCGTCCAGACCCTGAGGGGCACCGGCATCACTGGCACCCTGGTGGGCCGCAGCGACAAGGTCACGGGCGATGAGCCCGGCTCCTGCCGCCGGGTCACCGGCGATGAGTACATCGGCAGCCAGCAGTACCAGAACTTCTGCGGCGGACGCCCTGAGCCCGAAGCAGCGAAGGTCGGCTTCAGCCTTACCAATCGGCAGCTGATCGTCTCAGGCACCAACACCGGCCGTTCCTCCAAGGTCACCGGTGATGAGCGCGGCACCTGCAAAGCCGTCACGGGCACGCCCTACGCCGGCCTTGAGCAGGCCAGCGCCTGGTGCGACAGCGATTCGGTACGCAGCATCCGCCAGCGGACTCCCGCCCGCGCCGGTACCCCAGGGCCGCGCATGAGCGGTCTGCAACCCGGCATCGGCGGGGTGATGACCGGCGCCTCCAAGGGGGCCTGTGAGCCGATCTCAGGCACCCCCTACGTGGGCGTCGATCAGTACAACGAAGCCTGCAGCGCAGCACAGGGCCACGAAGCCGATTTCCCCCAGCCGCTGGAAACCCAGCCCTGGCAGGAATTCAGCGTGCAATCCCCTGCTCGGGCTGCCCATCAGCAACGCGAGCGCAGCTCCGCCGTCACCGGTACCCGCTACGAAACCAGCGCCAGGATCACCGGCCCTTTTGATCTGGCCGGTGGCAAGGTCACCGGCACCGAGCATGCACGCTTCGACCATCGCGGCCCGGAGCCCCAGCCGCTCCCCCCGGTCCGGCGTCAGACCTCCGTCCTGCCCCCCCGGCCCCAGGCCGTGGCACCCATGCCCAGTGCTCCAGTCAGCGTCGATGAAGATGCGCGTCCCACCAGCCGCGTCACCGGTGAAGGCATCTCCGCCGGCCTGAACATCACCGGCGACGACTGGGACCGGGGCAAGCGCGTCACCGGCACGGAGGGTGCCTCGGCCCGACGCCGCAATCCCACCCGCACGGGACCGATGTCGGCGATGGCGACCATCCCCCTCAAGCGCAATGAAGAGGTGATGCAACCGGTCAGCCGCGTGACCGGCTCCAGCGGCAACACCGACAAGGGCTCACTGATCACCGTCTCCGGCGGCGCCCGAGGCTGATTTTCTCCACCCGTCCCGCCCTGTCGCAGCACTGAACCTTGCCCCGCCCCCGCCGCTACGGCTCCGCCGAGAGGCCCCTGGCTCCCACGGCCCCAGCACGCCGTCCCGCTTCCAGCTCCCCTCTGTCCAGCACATCGCTGGGGAGAACCTGCCGCTTCACGACGGTCCTGGAGCAGCACCCGCTCAGCGATGCAGCGGCCAACGAACGCCTGCAGACCTACGACAGCCAGGTGAAGCGGTCGTTCGATCGAATCGTGCCGGTGCTCAAGCGGCTCTCGGCCCTGCAGCACGACGACGACTTCGTGGAGCAGGCCCAGCGCCATGCCCTCAGGGAGCTCGGCCATGGGTTGCCCCCCATGATCCTGGAGTCGGCCTGGGTCAGCCAGCTCGACATGCGCAGCCTGTTCGCCTGGTGCCTGTTCGAGGCCTATGAGCAGGTCAGCGCCAGCTTCTTCCGTGACGACCCGCTCCAGGGTCAGGAGGGAAGCGAGAGCGCTGAGGCCTTCAATGCCTTCCTGCTCTCCTGTGGCTTTCATCTGCTGGATGTGAGCCCCTGCGCGGATGGCCGTCTGGCCCATGCCATTGCCTTCGCTCTGCGCCTCCCTTTCGGATCCGTGCGCCGCAGGCCCCACGCTGGCGCGATGTTTGATGTGGAGAACACCGTCGACCGCTGGGTGCGCACCGAGCATCTGCGCTACAGAGAGGCCCGGCCCAACAGCGCCCATGAGCCCACCCGCTACCTGAAGGTGGTGGTGTATCACTTCAGTTCCCGGGATCCTGGGCACGAGGGCTGTGCCGCCCATGGCTCCAACGATGCCGCTGCCGCTGCCGGGGGACTGCTCCGCCTTCAGGAGTTCCGGCAGGCGGTGGAGAACAGTTTCTGCTGCGGGGCCTCGGTCGACCTGTTGCTGATCGGGCTTGACACCGACACCGACGCCATTCGGGTTCACGTCCCTGATGTCAATGGCCACACCGATCTTGAGCGCTGGCTCGATGCCTTGGACGTGTACACCGCCACTCAGGATCTGACAGCAGAAGCCGCCCGGGACCGGGTGCTGGCCCTGGTGCTGGCCGCCCGCTCAGGCAACGGGGACACGGTCGCCGACGGGGCCGTCGATCCGGGGATGGCGCGGCTGATCGCCCGCCTGATCGAGCACAACATGTCCCAGATCGATTTTGTGCGCGCTTATCACGATGGCGCCTATGCCGATGCGGGCCATGCCGAGCGCTTCATCGGTGTCGGCATCGGTTTCAAGGAGATTCATCTGCGCAATCTCACGTACTTCGCCCACATGGACACGGTCGAAGAAGGGGCCGCCGATCTCGATGTGGGTGTCAAGATCTTCAAGGGTCTGAACGTCTCTCGCGGACTTCCAATCCCTGTGGTGATCCGTTTCGATTATCACGGCAGTGTGCCGGGGGCGCGGGAACGGGCCGTGCTCTATTGCCAGAGGACAGATGACGCCATCCGCAACCGTTATCCCGATCTGGTGGGCAGCGGCCTGTTGCACACCTTGCTGAGCGTTCGTGATCGTGACCGGCACGTTCCCGCCGAAACGGTCGGTTCGTCGATCAAGCTGGAATCAGACGGAGGCCATTGAGATGCTGATCTGCAAAGTTCTCAAGCCCCTGGTGTCCACGAACCGGATCCCCGAATTCGAGCACAAGCACCTGCAGGTGGTGCTGGATGGCAGTTCCCAGAAAGTGGCTGTCGACGCCGTGGGTTGCATCCCCGGCGACTGGGTGATCTGTGTGGGCAGCTCCGCCGCCCGCGAAGCCGCCGGCAGCAAGTCGTACCCCAGCGACCTCACGATCGTGGGGATCATCGACCACTGGGATCCTGATGCCGGCAAACCCAATCCGCCGCCAAATGCTGGTGCAGCCTGATGGAAATCATGCAAGTCACCGGCTCTCTGGTCTGCAGCCAACGGGTGGAAGGCCTGCTCCACTGGCAGCTGCGCATCCTGCGCTCCACCAAAGGCAAGTTGATGGTGGCTGTCGACCCGGTGGGCGCCTCACCCGGTAATTGGGTGTTCACCGCCAGCGGCTCCGCCGCCCGCTTTGCCACCGGCATTCCCGACACCCAGACCGACCTGACGATTGCTGGGATCATTGATCTCTGGGATCCAGACGGTTGATCTCCTCTCCCTCACCCTCCTCTCCCCCGTCCGCCCAGCTCGATCCATGGCCACACCCTCCTCCCGCCAACCTTCCTCGCGGCGCAGCAGCGCCAGCAGTGGTGTGAGCCGAGCTGCTGCCGCCAAGGCACTCCCAGCTTCGAGCGCCACCCCAACCCCCTCCCCTGCGGACAAACCCGTGGACCCGCCTCCTGCCCCAGGTCCATCCGCATCCAGCGGCAGCACCCACAGCAGCTCTGCCGCCACCACCGCCCCGGCGGCCGCAAGCCCTCCGGCCAAGGCCAGCAGCACCACCTCAGCAGCAGCCACCCGTGGCCGCTCCGGTGGGCTCACCCCTCCCTCCAAATCCTCCTCCTCCTCCAAAGCCATGGCTTCGACCCCGCACGGCATTGCTCTCGGCATGATCGAAACTCGCGGCCTCGTCCCCGCCATTGAGGCGGCTGACGCCATGACCAAGGCAGCTGAAGTCACGATGATCTCCCGTGAATTCGTGGGCGGCGGCTACGTGACCGTGATGGTCCGCGGCGAAACCGGTGCCGTCAACGCCGCGGTGCGCGCCGGGGCCGATGCCTGCGAGCGCGTCGGCGACGGACTGGTGGCTGCCCACATCATTGCTCGCCCCCACAGCGAGCTGGAACCGATCCTCGCGTTCAGTGGCGCTGAGCGCAGGAGCTGATGACCATGGAGACCGTTCACCCTCGGGTGCTGGGCTACCTGGGACGGGCACTGAGCCTGGAACTCTCCGCGGTTCAGCAGTACATGACCCAGGCCTCCCTGCTCGCCCTCTGGGGCGATGACGGCTCCGCCGACCGGTTCCGCCAGGAAACGGTCGAGGAGATGCAACATGCCGAGCGCCTGGTGCAGCAGATGCTCCGCCTGGGTGTGGCTCCAGCCGCGTCCCAGCTGAAGCCGGTGAGCACCGCCCGCGATCTGATCGGGTTGCTGCGCCTGAATATCCACCTGGAGGACGAACTGATCCGGCTCTACGCCGAGGCCAACCGCTTCTGCCTGCTGGTGAGTGACCAGGCCAATGCCCACTTCTTCCACGCCCTGTGGCAGGAGGAAGCCCGGCACGGAGAGGAGCTGGAGGCCTGGGTGCAGGATCTGACCGGACTGGAGCGGTCTCTGGCCTCCCAGCGCGTCACCTTCTGAGCGTGATCGGAACCCCGGCGTTCCGGCGGTCAGTCAGGCCTGGCTGGGTCCTGCCTGGGTGATCTGCACGACGAAGCGTGCCGGAGTTGGATTCCGCCCGCGTCCTGACTTTGAATTGACCGCCACCTGAGCCCTGCTTTCCTTGCCCACGGCCCTTCCCCTGCCGATCCAGCTGGTCTGGCTGATCCCGCTCTATGGGTTCAGCGGCATGGTGCTGTCGCTGCCGTGGGCAGCGGGCTGGATCAAACGCAACGGGCCGCGACCGGCGGCTTACCTGAATCTGCTCGTCACCTTGGCAGCCGTGGCTCACGGCAGCTGGATCCTCCAGCAGGTGTGGCAGCTCGGCCCCCAGCATCTGGACTTCGCCTGGTTTCGCGCCGCCGATCTGAACCTGCGCATCGGCTTCGACCTCTCGCTCACCAACCTGGCGGCGCTCGAACTGGTCACCGGCCTGAGCCTGCTCGGTCAGGTGTATGCGCTCGGCTACCTCGACAAGGAATGGTCGCTGGCACGCTTCTACGCCTTGGTGGGCTTCTTCGAAGGGGCCCTGGCGGGGGTGGTGCTCAGCAGCAGCCTGTTTATGAGCTATTTCCTGCTGGAGATGCTCACCCTCTCCACCTACCTGCTGGTGGGCTTCTGGTATGCCCAGCCCCTGGTGGTCACCGCCGCCCGCGATGCCTTCCTCACCAAGCGGGTGGGCGACGTGCTGCTGCTGATGGGCATGGTGGCCCTTTCTGCCTGGGCGGGCTCGATGGAGTTCGACGACCTGTACGCCTGGGCCGCCGAAGCCCACGCCGGTGGTGCCCTCTCGCCCCTGGCCGGCACCCTGCTGGGGCTTGGGCTGATCGCCGGACCGATGGGCAAGTGCGCCCAGTTCCCGATGCACCTCTGGCTCGATGAGGCAATGGAGGGGCCGAACCCGGCCTCGATTCTGCGCAACTCGGTGGTGGTCACCGCCGGCGCCCTGGTGCTGCTGAAGGTGATGCCGCTGCTGCGCTTCTCGCCCCTGGCGGTGACCGTGCTGCTGGTGGTGGGCACGATCAGCGCCGTGGCCGGAGCCCTGGTGGCCATCGCCCAGGTGGACATCAAACGGGCCTTCTCTTACTCCACGACCTCCTACCTGGGGCTGGTGTTCATCGCCATCGCCCTGCAGCAGCCGGCGATCGCCCTGCTGCTGCTGTTCGCCCACGGCCTGGCCAAGGCGCTGCTGTTCATGAGCGTGGGCAGCATCATCGCCACCACCAACTGCCAGGACCTCACCGAACTGGGAGGCCTCGGCTCACGCATGCCTGCCACCACCACCGCCTACCTGGTGGCCGGTGCCGGGCTGGTGGGTCTGCTGCCCCTGGGCTGCTTCTGGTGCTTCGGGCTGATGGTCGACACCTTCGCCCGTGAGCAACCCTTTTTCGCTGCCGTCTGCCTGTTCACCAACGTCCTGACGGCTTTCAACCTCACCCGCGTGTACCGCCAGGTGTTCCTCGGCCCGCCTAAGCCGAAAACGAAGCGTGCCCCCGAAGTGAACTGGCTGATGGCCCTGCCGATGGTGAGCCTCACGGTACTGGTGGCCTTGATGCCTGCATTGATGGCACGGATTGACACCGTGCCCGGCCTGGCGTCCTTCTCCCTGCCCACCGCAATCGCCGTTGGCGCCAGCGGCCTGGGGGGGGTGACCGCCGGCGCCCTTGTGGGCCTGAACACCTTCAGGTCGCGATCGATGGTCCAGCCGTTAAGGGCTCTGCAGGACCTGCTCGCCTTCGACTTCTACACCGAGCGGATCTACCGGGTGACGATTGTGGCAGCGGTGGCGGGCCTCGCTCGCCTCACCGACTGGATGGACCGCACCCTGGTCAACGGCCTGGTGAACGGCATTGGCCGGCTCTCCCTCGACAGTGCAGAAGGCCTGAAACTGGGGGTTTCCGGCCAGCTTCAGGCCTACGTCCTCACAGTGATGGTGGCCATCGTGCTGCTGCTCACCTCGCTGCTGTGGCTGCACGGATGAGAACCCCACAATGCTGAGCCTGCTGCTGCTGATCCCCTTCATGGGCGCCCTGGTGCTCGTGCTCTGGCCGGGCCAGCCCACTCCCGGGCGACTGAGGACGATCGCCCTGGTGGTGCTGTTTCTGCAGCTTGGCTGGAGCCTGGTGGTGCTCAGCCACTTCGATCCCAGCAACAGCGCCATGCAGCTGCAGGAGGCGCACCAGTGGGTGGGAAACATCGGGCTTGATTACAAACTCGGTGTCGATGGCCTTTCCCTGCCGTTGGTCCTGATCAATGGCGCGTTGACCCTGGTGTCGGCGATCTGCACACGCGACATCAGCCAGCGGCCGCGCATCTATTTCGCCCTGCTGTTGGTGATCAGCGGAGCCGTGAACGGGGCCTTCCTGGCCGAAAACCTGTTGCTCTTCTTCCTCTTCTATGAGCTCGAGCTGATCCCGCTCTGGTTGCTGATCAGCATCTGGGGCGGTGCCAACCGGGCCTACGCGGCCACCAAGTTCCTGATCTTCACAGCGGTGTCAGGCATGCTGATCCTGGGCGCCTTCCTGGGTCTGGCCCTGTTCACCGGCAGCGTCGATTTCAGCCTCACGCCGATCACCAGCGAACGGCTGGCGCTTGGGAGCCAGTTGCTGCTGCTCGGGTCGCTGCTGGTGGGTTTCGGGATCAAAGTGCCCCTGTTTCCCTTCCACAACTGGTTGCCCGATGCCCACACCCAGGCCTCCACGCCGGTGTCGGTGCTGCTGGCCGGGGTGCTGCTCAAGCTGGGGACCTACGGCATCTTGCGCTTCTGTCTGGGGCTATTTCCAGAAGCCTGGGCCGTACTGGCGCCGGGGCTGGCGATCTGGGCGGCGGTGTCGGTGCTGTTCGGCTCGCTGGCGGCGATCGCCCAGCAGGACATGAAACGGATGGTGGCCTACAGCTCGGTGGGCCACATGGGCTACATCCTGCTGGCGGCGGCGGCGGCCACGCCGGTGGCGATCCTGGGGGCCACGTTCCAGATGGTGAGCCACGGCCTGATCTCGGCGCTGCTGTTCCTGCTCGTGGGGACCGTCTACCGCAAGACCGGAACCCGCGATCTGACGGTGCTGCACGGCCTGCTCCACCCGGAGAGAGGCCTGCCTTTCCCCGGCACCCTGATGACCCTGGGGCTGATGGCCAGTGCCGGCATGCCCGGGATGTCAGGCTTCATTTCCGAATTCCTGGTGTTCCGCGGGAGCATCGTCGCCTACCCCCTGGCCACTCTGCTGGGAATCGTGGGCTCGGGCCTGACGGCGGTGTACTTCCTGCTGCTGGTGAACCGTGCCTTCTTCGGAAGGCTGGCGATCACGCCGGCCGCCGATCCGGTGGCCGATCAGCGCCTGGATGTGCGCCTGGCGGAGGTGGCGCCACGGGAATCCATCCCGGCCGCGGCCCTGACCATCGCGGTGGTGATGATCGGTCTGCTGCCCGCAGGCCTCGGCCGGCTGAGTGAAAGCACCAGCACGGCTATTGCCCTGCTGCCGGCCCTGGTGTCGGCCCTGCAGGCAGGGGGGCTGGGC
>NZ_JAGQBY010000053.1:0-17217 GCF_024345875.1 Synechococcus sp. EJ6-Ellesmere | reverse complement strand
CTTGACTCCTCGGTGATCCGCCTGCAGCAGACCCGGTTGCATCGTCAGGTGGCTCTGTCGGGGGAGCGCCTGCGCCACTGGGAGGAGAATCCCTGGCGACGGCTCTCGCTGGTGCTGATCACCGGATTTGGGGCCTTCTTCTTCGGAGGAGCGGTGAGGATGCTCACCGGAGCCCTCTCCTACCTCGATCCCCTCGCGGCCCTGGTCTGCATGGTGCCGATCGAGCTCTCGATCCGCTGCCGCCGCTGGCTGATGCAGCGCCCCCAGGATCGACTCAGCCTTCAGCTGGTGGACGCGGGACGCATCGGCCTTCTCTACGGGCTGCTGCAGGAGGGCTTCAAGCTTCTCTGAGCTCGTCGCCGCGGGCGGCCAGCAGATAGAGCAGGGCCATGCGCATCGGGATGCCGTTTCGCACCTGCTCAGCCACCAGGCAGCGCTTAGTGTCATCCAGCAGATCGCCGCTCATCTCCACGCCCCGGTTCACCGGGCCCGGATGCAACACCGGCACTGAGGGGCCGCAGAGCTGCAGCCGGGCCTGGCTGAGGCCGAAGCGGCGATGGTAACTCTCCAGGCTGGTGAGCAGGTGCTGGTGCATCCGCTCCCGCTGCAGCCGCAGGGTCATCACGGCATCGGCACCCGGCAGGGCCCGCTCCAGCTGGCGCTCGATCCGGATCGAGCCGCGGCTTGCCACGGGATCCATGGCCTGGCCTGGGGGCGGGGCCGCCACGAACTCGGCGAAGGCCTCGGGCAGCAGCGTGGGCGGGGCGCAGAGCACCACATGGGCGCCGCAGGCGGTGAGCGCCCAGAGGTTGGAGCGCGCCACCCGCGAATGGAGCACATCGCCCACGATCACGATCGTTCGGCCGTTGAGCGCCGCCGGTGTCGGTTGCTCCGGCGCGAAGTGACGGGCGAGGGTGAACAGATCGAGCAGCCCCTGGCTCGGGTGGCTGTGCAGTCCATCACCCCCGTTCAGCACCGCCACCGGTCGGCCACCGCCCCTTTGCTCCCGGTCGAGGTCACGGGCCAGCGCCGCCGGCACTCCGGCGCAGCGATGACGCACCACCAGCACATCGGCGCCCATGGCCACGTAGGTGAGGGCGGTGTCGAGCAGGCTCTCCCCCTTGCTCAGGGAGCTGGAGGAGGGAGAGAAGCTCTGGACATCGGCCGAGAGGCGACGGGCCGCCAGCTCGAAGCTGCTGCGGGTGCGGGTGCTGGGCTCAAAGAACAGGCTCGTGACCTGCCGGCCCTGCAGGGCGGGCAGCTTGCGGGAGCCGCTCACGGGCATCACCCGGAAGCGCTGAGCCAGCTCAAGCACGGTGGCGAAATCCTCGAGGCTGAAGGCCGCCAGATCAATCAGGTGCCGGTGGGACCAGCCGCTCACGGCGCTGCTCCCGTCTGGGGGGCCGCTGGCAGCAGGGCTGCTGGCTCCAGGGCCAGGGATCGCGCCGGGGTGCGATCTCCCCTCGCCCGGCGGCTGACACTGCGGCTGGCCTTCAGGTACCAGCGCCAGGACAGCTCCACCCCCCGGGTGATGCCGATGCGGGTGGTGGTGACCAGCGGGTCCTGACCCTGCAGCTCCTGCTGCTGCCACCAGGCCAGCAGGGCCGGGGGCCGCGGCGCCAGCCACACTCCGCCAGCGGAATCCACCGGCTGGCCGTCGTGGCGGCGATCCAGGCCGAAGCGGCGGGCCAGCAGGGCGGGGCCAGCGGCGGTGCGTTCGGACTCACCCGCCAGGGCCACGGCCCTCAGCAGAACACCGTTGGCCCAGCCCTCACGGTCGGTGACCACATTCACGCAGTGATGGATGCCATGACTGACGTAAACGTAGAAGCGCCCCGGCGGGCCGAACAGCGTTTCGTTGGAGGGAGAGCGGCGCCGGTGGCCATGGCAGGCGGGCTCGCTCTGGCAGTAGGCCTCGGTTTCCACCACCAGGCCCCGGAGGCAGCGCCCATCCTCGAAGCGGCGCAGCAGCTGGCAGCCCACCAGGTCCGGACCCACCAGATGGGCGCCCCGCGCGAAGAAGGCGGGCGTCAGGAGATCGAGACCCCCAGCGCCAACGACGGCAGCGGCTGCGGAAGCGGCCAGACTGGGGCTTGTCACCCTTTCATGGGGTTGGCCCCTGCCCGTCTGTCGCGTCTGTTTCGTGTCCAACGCTCTCTCCAGCTTCAATCTCGGCACCGTGCTGCTGGCCGGCAGCGGTCTGTTCTGCCTGGCGACCCTCTACTTCGGCACCCGGGGCGGTTACTACGACAGCGACGACTACGACGGCAACGGCACCGCCCACTGAACTCCAGGCGCCTGACCGCCGCCGGGCTCAGCCCTGGCGGCGCAGCTGCTCCGATTCGGGACAGTCTTCGGCGGTGCCAAGATCCTCAGCCCTGGCCGTGCGGCTGAACAAGGCCAGGCGCGTGCTCACCGCTCCGATCGAATCAAGGCGAACGCTCTCTTCCCAGGTGTGCAGTTCTTCATCGTCCTCCTCGTCGTAGCGTAGAGTGACCAGATCGCCAGCGATCTCCACCACCAGAGCCTGCTCGATCCAGCGCTGCTGATCGCGCAGGAACACCCAGACCGGTCGCTTCTCGCTGCAGAACTGATCCAGCTTGCGGTGCAGCATCCTGAGTTCCGGCTCCAGCGGGCCGAGTGCGGATCGGGGCCCGGATGCCGTCAATCCTAGGGATACTTCAGGGGTTCCCTCGTTTCGGCCCCCGCCGCCGAGCTGTCCCCGGTGACGATCTCCTCGCCCCAGACCGCCGCGCCGGCCGGCAGCCCGCTCCCAGGCCCTGCCGCCAGCGTCGAGGCGATCCGGCTGCAGCTGCGCAGCTGGCCCGAGGTGGAGGAGTATCTCCAGGGCTGCAAGGGGGTGATCGTGCCCCTGGGTTCCACCGAGCAGCATGGCCCCACCGGCGCCATCGGCACCGATGCCCTCACCGCCGAAGCGGTGGCCCTGGAGGTGGGGCGCCGCACCGGTGTGCTGGTCACGCCCGTCCAGGCCTTCGGCATGGCCGAACACCACCTGGGCTTCGCGGGCACGATCAGTCTCCAGCCCTCAACGCTCCTGGCCGTGATCCATGACGTGGTGCTCTCCCTGGCCCGCCATGGCTTCGAGCGGATCTTCGTGATCAACGGCCATGGCGGCAACATCGCCACCACCCGGGCAGCCTTTGCCGAGGCCTATGCCACTGCCGCCAGCCGGGGGCTGGCGGGGGCTCCCGGGCTGCGCTGCCAACTGGCCAACTGGTTCATGGCCGGGCCGGTGATGCGGGAGGCGCGTGAGCGCTACGGCAAGCGGGAGGGGCACCACGCCACTCCCAGCGAAATCGCCCTCACCATGCACCTGGAGCCGAGCCTGGTGGCCAAGCAACGGCCCCTGCCGGAGCCGGCGCCCGCCGGGCCGATCCACGGGCCCGAGGATTTCCGCCGGCGCCACCCCGACGGACGCATGGGCTCCGACCCCTTCCTCGCCAGCGCCGACGACGGCCAGCGCTTCCTCGAGCTGGCCGCCGAGGCCCTCAGCCAGGATCTGCAGACCTTTCTGAGCGAGTGAGCCGGAAGCGCCCGGGCTGCTCCAGCTAGGTTCAGCCCAGACAAGCAGCACCGCCACGATGGGCAAGATTTCCTCCGACGACGTGCGCAAGGTGGCCAAGCTGGCTCGCCTGGAACTGCCCGAGGCCAAGATCGCCACCTATACCGGCCAGCTGGAGCGGATCCTCGAGTACGTGGCGCACCTGGAGCAGGTGGACACCGAGGGGGTTCCTCCCACTACCAGGGCTGTGGAGGTGGTCAATGTGACCCGCAACGACGATGTGGTGGCGACACCCGTGCGTGAAGAGTTGCTGGAACTCGCCCCCCAGCGTGAGGGCGACTTCTTCCGGGTTCCCCAGATCCTGGCCAGCTGAGCCGCTGGGGCTGATCCCCTCAGCCGGCGGAAGAGCGCGGCACCGGTGAGACGGCAGTGCGGTGCAGCAGCGAGATCAGGTGGCGGCGAGAGCGAGCCGTGGGCATCAGCGCGGCGATTGGACGCAGGCGGCTGCGTCGGCGCTTATGGCTGCGGATGCCCAGGAAGATGTCGTAGAGGAAATTGATGCCGTCGTGGGGAGTTTCGAACAACCCGAGCCGCTGGGGAGATCCCTTGGCATCGAGCAGTGGCTTGGTCGCCCGGTAGGCCGGCTGATACTCAAACCAGGGAATGGACGGCCAGAGGTGATGGATCAGGTGGTAGTTCTGACCCATGATCAACCAATTCATCAGCCGGCTGGGGTAGACCCTGGCGTTGTGCCAGCGGTTGCGCGACTTGAAGGGGCGGTGGGGGAGGTAATCGAAGAACAGCCCCAGCGTGACACCCACCATCAGAGCCGGGGCGAACCAGCAGTTGAAGATGAACGACTCAAAGCCGAATTTGAAGGCGGCCAGAACAATCGAAATGAAGATGGCGCGAGCCAGGCCCCATTCCAGCAACTCCCACTTGCGCCAGAGTCGGTGGCGGAAGAAAAAGACTTCGTGATAGAAGAACCGCGGTGCGATCAGCCAGAGCGGCCCGAACGTCGAGACGATGTGGTCGGGATCGCGCTTCGGATCATTGACATGGGCGTGATGCTGCAGATGGACCCTGGTGAACACCGGGAAGCTGAAGCCCAGCAGCAGCGCAGCCCCATGGCCCATCACCGCGTTCCAGAAGCGGCTGGGGTGGGCCGCGTTGTGACAGGCGTCGTGAATCACCGTGCCCTCCAGGTGCAGGGCCAGGAATCCGAGAGGCAACAGCAGCTGTAACGGCCACTGGGGCACGAACCAGCCCCAGATCGTCAGCGCCGCCAGGCCGTAGCCCCCGAGGAACAGCGCCACGGTGGGGTTCCAGGCCGATGGCGGATCGAGGAATTCCTTCGGCACCGACCGGAGCGTGGTGCCTGAGGGCAAAGCATCGAGGGCAGGTTCGGGCGACAGGGCCAACACTTGGGTCATCGCCGCAGACCACCCCTCGACAAACGGGCTCCCACCTTACGGGCACCAGCCTGGCGGCGGCTAGGCCACCACCCGCCGTTCATGGGCTGGGGCCGGCAGCTTCAGGCTGCTCAACCAAGACAAACCCGCCAGCAGGGCCGAGCACCACAGGCAGGCCTGCATCCCCCCCACCAGGAACACCCCACCTGAGAGGAGCGTTCCGAGCAGGCGCCCGCCGGCGTTGGCCATGTAATAGAAGCCCACGTTGAGGCTCACCGAGTCGGCATCGGTGTAGGCCAGCACCATGTAGCTGTGGATCGAAGAGTTCATCGCAAACACCGCGCCGAAGGCCGCCAACCCCACCACGATCGCCACCCCCGGGCTGGCCACTTCGCGCCAGAGCGCCACCGCGATCAACGCCGGAATGGCCGAGAGCAGGGCACTCCAGAACTGCACCGCCGAGGGGCCAGGCGGGCCGCCGCTGCCCCAGGCGCGCCGCAGGTCGGGTGCCGAGGCCTGAACGATCCCGTAGCCGATCACCCACAGGCCCATGAATCCCCCCACCTCCCAGAACTTCCAGCCCAGGGCGGCCTCGAGGAACACCGGCAGGGCCACCACGAACCACACGTCGCGGGCGCCGAACAGGAAGAAGCGGGCCAGCGAGAGGATGTTGATGCCAGCGCTCTTGGCGAACAGGGTCGAGAAGGCCGGCTTCTGCTTCATCTTGCCGATCTCGCCGGGCAGCACCAGGGTGCCGAGCAAGGCCAGGAACAGCCCAGCGGCCATCGCCGCCACCGCGGTGGCGAAGCCCAGGGTGGTGAGCAGCACGCCGCCGAGAAAAAAGCCCACCCCCTTGAGGGCGTTCTTGGAGCCGGTCAGCAGGGCCACCCAGCGGAACAGGAGCTGTTCCCCCTCGCCGGGGTCTCCCGGAGTTTCGGGCACCACCGTCTTGATGGCGCTCTTGGCGCTCATCTTGTTGAGGTCCTTGGCGATGCCGCTGATCGCCTGGGCCGCCATCACGTAGAGCAGCGAGAACAGCCTTGGCCAGCTGTCTGACACCGGCACCAGCATCAGCAGGGCCACGATCTGCAGCCCCAGACCGGCCCAGAGCGTGAGCCGCAGGCCGAAGCGGGCCCCGAGCCAGCCGCCATAGAGGTTGGTGACGATGCCGAAGGCTTCGTAGAACAGAAACAGGACGGCGATCTCCAGGGTGGAGTAGCCGAGCTGGTGGAAATGGAACACCACCAGCATGCGCAGGGCGCCATCGGTCAGGGTGAAGGCCCAGTAGGAGGCGGTCACGACCGCGTACTGCTGCAGCGCCGTGAGCTGCTTCATGGGATAGCCGCCACATGGCAGGCCAGATCCGCCATCCGGCAGCTGTAGCCCCATTCGTTGTCATACCAGGCGTACACCTTCAGCTGGGTGCCGCCGGTCACCAGGGTGGAGAGCCCATCGACGATGGCGCTGCGGGAGTCGTTGACGTAGTCGATCGACACCAGCGGCCGGGTTTCGTAGCCGAGGATTCCCTGCAACGGCCCATCGGCGGCAACCGCGAAGGCAGCGTTCACCTGCTCGGCGCTCACCTCCTGGTTGAGCTCGAACACCGCATCGGTGAGCGATCCATGCAGCAGCGGCACCCGCACGGCATGGCCGTTGAGCTTGCCCTGCAGTTCGGGGAAGATCAGGCCGATCGCCCGCGCCGATCCGGTGGTCGTAGGGATCAGCGACTGCAGGCAGGAGCGGGCCCGGCGCAGATCGCTTTTGAAGCCATCCACCACCACCTGGGTGTTGGTCACATCGTGGAGGGTGGTGATCGAGCCGTGGCGGATGCCGAAGGCCTCGTGCACCACCTGCACCACCGGTGCCAGGCAGTTGGTGGTGCAGGAGGCGGCGGTGAGCAGCCGGTGGCGGCTGGGGTCGTAGCGCTGGTGATTGATGCCGAACACCACGTTCAGCGCCTCCTCGCCGGCGACCACCCCCTTCACCGGGCAGGCCACGATCACCCGCTGCAGGCCCAGATCGCTGAAGTAGGGCTCGAGAGTTTCGGGTGTTTTGAACCTGCCGCTGCATTCGAGCACCAGGTCGACGCCGGCGGCGGCCCAGGGCACGGCGGTGGGATCGGCGTGCTGGCTGTAGCCCACGGGCTGAAGGCCAAGCAGTAAGCCCGATCCGCCCGTTTGCACGGCCTCGGGCCAGCGGCCATGAACCGAGTCGAACTCGAGCAGGTGAGCAGCAGCTGCGGCATCACCCGCCGGGTCGTTGACATGCACCAGTGCGATCCCGGGGCGACCCCAGAGAGCGCGGAACACCAGGCGACCGATGCGGCCGAAGCCATTGATGCCGATCTTCATCCGGAAGGCACGCGGTGCGCCGACCATAGATCAACTAAACTTGATTCAAGATGTGTCGCCGATCACATGGCCGATCCAAGCGCTGGTGCCAGAGATCTTCTGCAGGCAAGCAGGTCCGCCTCCCCCAGCGCGTGAGCGGCCTCACTCCGGCGATCCAGTGGCTGCGCTCCAGCCGACGCGGCCATGTCGCCCTGCTAGCCGGCCTGGTCGCCGCCTGGCTTGTGCTCTACCGGATCAACGAATCCCTCTGGGAAATCGTGCTGTTCGGCTGGCTGGGCCTGGTGCCGGAGCAGCGGCTGAGCGAGACGCTGCGCTTTTTCTTCTACGACTCGATCAAGATCGCCCTGCTGCTCAGCGGCATCATCTTCCTGGTCACCGTGCTGCGCACTTATCTGAGCGTGGAACGCACCCGGGCCCTGCTGGCCGGGCGCCGCGAGGGGATCGGCAACGTTCTGGCCGGTCTGCTCGGGGTGGTGACTCCGTTCTGCTCCTGCAGTGCGGTGCCGGCCTTCATCGGCTTCCTGGCTGCGGGCATCCCGCTGGGGGTCACGATGAGTTTCCTGATCGCCAGCCCGATGGTGAATGAGGTGGCGATCGGCCTGTTGTTGAGTCTGTTCGGTTGGAGGATCACGCTGATCTACATCAGCTCCGGCCTGCTGATCGCGATCCTGGCGGGATGGCTGCTTGGCCGTCTGCGGGTCGAGCGCTGGGTCGAATCCTTTGTCTACGAGACCAAGCTGCATGGCCAGGCCGTGGATTTCTCGCAAGGTCTGTCCTTTGAGCAGCGGCTGCAGATGGGCGCCGAAGAAGTGCTCTCCATCCTGCGTCAGATCTGGCTCTATCTGCTGGTCGGCATCGGGGTGGGGGCGTTGATTCACGGCTGGGTGCCCACCAACTTCTTCGCCAGCTATGCCGGTCCGAGCAATCCCTTCGGCGTTCTGGTGGCCGTGGGGCTCGGGATACCGCTCTATTCGAATGCGGCGGGTGTGATGCCGATGGTGCAGGCGCTCCACGAGAAGGGACTGCCGATGGGCACCGTTCTCGCCTTCATGATGAGTGTGGTGGCCCTGTCGGTGCCGGAGCTGATCCTGCTGCGCCGGGTGCTCAAGCCACCCTTGCTGGCCGTCTTCTTCTCAGTCACCGGTCTCGGCATCGTGCTGATCGGCTACTTCTTCAATGCCCTCCTGTCCTGATCCTTTTCCCTTCCCACCATGGACATCAAGATTCTCGGCAGTGGCTGCAGGAAATGCATCACCCTGGAAGATCACGCCCGCAAGGGAGCTGCTGAGCTGGGCCTCCAGCCGAGCATCGAAACGATTCACGATCCTGTGGCCATTGCCGGCTATGGGGTGATGCGCACACCGGCGTTGGTGATCGACGAACGGGTCGTCGTGGCGGGACGGGTGCCCGCTGCCGATGAGGTCCGATCCCTGCTCAGTTCAGCATCGGCGCCATGACCTGCCTCTGCTGAATCAGCACGATCGATGAGACCAGAGGCCAAAGGCCACCGAGGGTCTAACGATGGGCTGGTGGTTTGAGCGCAAGGCCGGCCTGACGCCAGGGGGATCGGACAACCCCAGCCACCCATGAATCAACTAAACATGTTGTGTTGGCCAGGATCGATCCGATGGCTGTTGCCAGTGCGCCCATCCACGCCGACCAGGCCAGGGCCCTGCTCAAAGCCCTCGGCGATCCTGTGCGCCTGCGGGTGATCGAGGCGCTCGGTGGTGGCGAGCGCTGCGTCTGTGATCTGGTCACCGACCTGGGCCTCGCCCAATCGAAGCTCTCCTTCCATCTCAAGGTGCTCAAGCAGGCGGGGCTGCTCGCCGATCGCCAGGAGGGCCGCTGGATCTACTACCGCCTGCGACCCGAAACCCTGAGCGCCCTGCAGGCCTGGCTCACCGATCTGGGTGCCCACTGCGGCGCTCCCGCAAAACCCTGCTCCTGAGGAAGCTCAGACCCCCTTCGGCAGCACCAGCTCGATGGCGGCTCCGCCGTCGGGATGGTTGCGGGCCTGCACCCGGCCCCCATGGGTGAGGGCGATCTGCTGCACGATCGCCAGGCCCAGGCCACTGCCGGACTGCTGGCTGCGCACCCGCGACGGATCACCCCGGTAGAAGCGCTCGAACAGGTGGATCAGATCCTCCGGGCTGAGGCCAGGGCCGTGGTCGCGCACTTCCAGCTCCCACCAGAGACCGCTGCTGCCCACACTCAGCTCCACCACCCCGCCATCGGGGCTGTAGCGCAAGGCATTCTCGAACAGGTTGAGCAGGGCGCGGTGCAGCCGTGAGGCATCGGCCCAGAGCAGGCTGGCCTGGCGCTGGCCGCTCACCAGCTTCACGCCACGGCTCTCGGCAAGGGGCCTGAGACTGCTCCAGGCTTCATCGGCCAGCTCCCAGAGGTCGAGCACCTCATAGCGGCGCTCATCGAAGGGGAGGCTGTTCTCCAGGCAGGAGAGTTCCAGCAGATCTCCCACCAACTCCTGCAGCCGTTTCAGTTCCCGTTGCAGGCGCTCCACCAGCACACCACTGCTGCCGCCCGTGCCGCCGGCCTCCCGGCCCGCCTCCAGCGCCAGCCGCTCCCCCACCAGCATCAGCGCCGTGAGGGGAGTCTTGAGCTCGTGGGCCACATCACTCACCCAGCGGCTCTGCTGATCAAGCTGGGATTCCAGCGATCGCCGGCTGTTGATCCAGAGCGCCACCCAGCCCTCGCCCCCCGCCAGCAGCACGGCCTCGAGCGGTTCATTGCCCTGCCACCACTCCAGTCGCTGGGGCCTGCCCCGGCGGCCCACCAGCAGGATCGCCTCCTCGAGTTCCGTCTGCTGAATCACGGCGCGCAGGGGCTCCCCCCGCACCAGCCGATCGGCAGGGAGTTGAAGCAGGCGCTCCGCCCGGGGGTTGATCGCCTGAATTCGCTGCTGCCCATCGAGCACCAGCCAGCCCTGGGGTGCACCCTCCAGCCAGGCCAGCAACTGCAGCCGCCCCAGTCCACCCAGCGCCGGCCGGGTCTTGGATTCGTCGACCGCCGCCAGGCCTCGCCGCCTGTCTCGACCAAGGGCGATGGCCCAGCCAAGCCACACACCCAGGCCAAGGGCCAGCAACAGCGTCATGGCCAGGGCTCAACCGAAGCGGTAGCCGAAGCCCCGCACCGTGAGGATGTGCTCGGGCGCGGAAGGATTGACCTCAAGCTTCTCGCGCAGCCAGCGGATGTGGACATCAACGGTCTTGGTGTCGACCACGTAGTCGGTGCCCCAGACCTGATCGATCAGCTGGTTGCGGCTCCAGACACGGCCAGGGTTCTGCATGAAGAACTCCACCAGCCGGTATTCCTTCGGGGAGAGATTCACCCTCTCGCCCTCCCGGGTGACGCGGAACTCGTCGGGGTAGAGACTCAGGTCTCCATGATGAATGATCTGGCCGACGGGGAAGCGCTCGATCGTCTGCTGACTGCGGCGCAACAGGGCGCGGCAACGGGCCACCAGTTCGCGCAGCCCGAACGGCTTCACCAGATAGTCGTCGGCGCCGAGCTCCAGTCCCAGCACCCGGTCCGTTTCCGTGTCCCGGGCGCTCACCATCAGGATCGGGGTGTGGGGATCACTGCGGCGCAGATGGCGGCAGACATCCAGGCCCCCGACCCCCGGGAGCATCAGATCCAGCAACACCAGGTCGAAGCTGGCTGAACCCTGGCGCTGGGACGCATCGATCTGCTGGATGGCCTGACGGCCATCGGCGGCGCAGGCCACCTCGAAACCTTCCTGTCCCAGCGCCTCTTCCAGGGTGGTGCGGATGCCGTCGTCGTCATCGACGATGAGCAGACGGGGCATGGGAGTATCCGGGCCCTCGGGCTGACTGATCAAAATTAGGTCATCCGGGCCAAGGGGAAAACAACTGACGTCAGCGGCGCCGGGGCAGGTGGCTGATCACCAGGTGACGCTGGGCATCGATCTTGAGCCAGCCCTCATCACGCAGCAGGCCGATCAGCCGCGTGACCGTGACCCGGGTGGTGGAGAGGGCGCTGGCCAGCTCCTGGTGGGTGAGACGCAGATTGAGACGCAAGCCATCCTCGCAGGGCTGGCCGTAGTCCTGGGCCAGCAGTTCCAGGAAGCCACGCACCCGCTCTTCCACCCGGCGCAACCCCAGCAGGGAAAGCAGGGTTTCCGTCTGGCGATGGCGGCTGATCACGGCCTGCATCACCGCCATGGCCAGATGGGGCGCCTGCTCGATCTCCGCACAGGAGAGGCAGAGCAGATCGGAATCGGTGAGGGTGAAAGCCTCATACGCCTGCACATTGGTGAGCGGTTCACCGAAGGGCTCGTTGGGTCCGGCCAGACCGAGCAGCAGCGGATCGCCGTGAATGGTGACGGCTTCGAGTTTCACCATGCCGCGCACCACCAGCCAGATGGTGTTCTTGAGCAGCGGGACGGCACTGCCGGCGCCGATGTGCAGGAGCTGGCGCTGCCGGTAACTCGTTTCGAGGACATCCCGGATCGCATCGCTGCGGCCGGCATCGCGAAAGGGAGTCGAAACCATGGCCTATCTCCGGTGACACAGCGGAGTGTATGGACAATGACCGACAAGCCAGCAAAGGTTGGATAAGGGGGCGGTTAACCCTTGACTAAGGCATCGCCCCCTTGGCCCCGAGGGGCCGTGAACTCAGGAGCCGATGTTGCCCACGGCTTTCTTGGCCGAATTGAGCACACTGCCGCGCAGAGGGACATAACCGAGGTCATCGGCTTTGCCCTGGGCCTTGGGGCTCAGCAGGAAGGAAATCGCCTGGCGAATGCGCGGGGCCTTGGCACCATTGCCGCTCTTGTACGCCAGCACCCAGGTGAGAGTGGAGATGGGGTAGCTGTCGGCACCGGCTGGGTTGGGATCTTCGCCGGCGAGGCTGGCGTTGAGGCGGATGTTGTTCAGGGCCGCCGCTCCACTCTTCAGGTTGGGCATCACGAACTTGCCCGCCTTGTTCTGCAGGGCTGCCGCCTTGATCGGACCCTTGACGTAGGCCTGGTTGAGGTAGCCGATCGATCCAGGGGTGTTCTGAACAACACCGGCAACGCCCTCATTGCCCTTGCCGCCCACGCCCACGGGCCACTTGACCGATTTGCCCTCGCCCACCTTGCTCTTCCAGGCCGGGGAGAACGCGGAGAGGGAGTTGGTGAAGGCGAAGGTGGTGCCGGACCCATCGGAGCGATGCACCACGGTGATCTTGCCTGGTGCGCACTTGAGTTGCTTCCAATCGGTGATCACGCCCAGGAAGATCTCACTGGCCTGCTTCTGGGTGAGTTTGAGGGAACAACCTCGCTTGTTGTAGGCGATGGCGATCGTGCCACCCACCGTGGGTAGTTGAACCACACCGCGCTTCACCTTGGCGGCATCGGCAGCGCTGATCGGCTCATCGGTGGCCCCGAAGTCCACGGTGCCGGCAATGAACTGGCGCACACCGGCACCTGAGCCCACCGATTGATAGTTGACCTGAGGACCGCCGGAGCTGGCGAGATCAGAAAAGGCGCGTTGATAGAAGGGAGCGGGGAAAGTGGCTCCTGCTCCGTTGAGGGTGTTTTGAGCCGTGGCCGCGGCACCAGCACCAAATGCGGTCAGAACACTGAAGACAAAGGCCTTCTTCACGAAGGTCATCACAAACGCCAATGGGGAGCGAGTCCTAGTTAGCAACACGACAACCCCGCGCGTCTTATGGCCTGGTTAAGCTTGCTTCAAGATCTGGATTGACTCTCAGAATCACCTTGCTTTCTGATCCTTTTCCGATCATTCACATCCGTCATCCTCATGCGGCCCCGCCCTCTGGCAGATGCCTGCCAGCCGGGGTGGAGAGTGGATCTGCCCAATCCTTTGCAGGTCATGAGCCAGGACAGCGACGATGTCTTTGACTTCCTTGCCCGAATCGACTCCGACGAGGAGCTGCGCGAAGCGCTGAACCTGGTCGAATCAGCCGAGCAAGTGGCCGAACTGGCCAGGGAGAGGGGCCACAGCTTCTCTGCCGCTGCCTTGCTTGACCTGTTCAGCCGCTGCAACGAAGCTCCACGGGCCCGGGCGGGGCTGATGGATGAAAAGCTGATCCGGGTCCACCTCAAGCGCGATCAGCTGCGCTGAGCCACGGCTGCCATGGCGCTGCACCTGCCTCCTTACCAACCCCTTCCCCCTCCTCCCGAGGAGCCAGACAGCCTGATTGAGGTGGCGGTGGCCGAACTGCGGCCCTGCCAGCTCTGCATCGGGCTAGCCGAGATCCGCCACCGCCAGGCGGATTTCGCCCGAGAATCGCCCAAGGAACGGCGGCGCTACCTGCGGCGCAAGCCGGTCCCCCTGGTGCGCGACGCCAGTGGGGCCCTGTGGATGGTGGACCGACACCACCGCCTGCGTGGCCTGCTGGAGCTCGAGCCCGACACCACCGCCTTCGGCTACGTGATCCTGCAGCTGGCCAGCCATGACCCCAGCGCGGCGCTGGAGGCGTTGGCCCAACGCGGCTGGCTCTACCTGCACGACGGCCGCGGCCAGGGCCCCTGGCCTCCCGAGCGGCTGCCCCAGAGCCTGCTGAGCCTTGACGACGACCCCTACCGCAGCCTGGTCTGGAAGCTGAAACAGGAGAAGGTGATCTCGCCGGCTCCGCTGATCCCCTTTCACGAATTCCGCTGGGGGGCCTGGCTGCGCAGCCGCTGCCTGCCGCCCTTCAGCTCCCTCTGCCTGGAGCCGGCCCTGCCGGCAGCCCGGGCTCTGGCCCGCTCCGCTGCGGCCTCACGCCTGGCCGGCTGGAGAGGCTGAGCGTCTGGTGCGCCACTCTGAGCATGGCCCTGATCGGCGCCGAAAGCAGGGTCGAGGCTGGCCAGGTAGCGCTTGCGTTGCCCCGACGCCCAGGGCTCATCGATGCAGACCCCGAGGGGAAGAAGCCGGATCGGCTCAACCTCGGCGCCTGCAGCAGACATTGAAGACGTGTCCATGGCGCGAAAGCTAGGCAGCAGCCGCGTTGGCGACTGTGCGCTGCATGGCCATGGACAGTGCTTGCGAACACGGTCAACCCCTTTCTGGCCATGGACGGCCAGGCCCGCCAGAAAGGTCCAGAATGTCGCGGACGGTTCCAGCGGTTCACACCCTGGAGGCAAGGAGGAAAGTTCGGTGTGATGGGGCCTTGCGGGCCCCATCGAATCCGGCACTGTCCCGCAGCTGTGATGGGGCTCCACTGTGGAGGCGCCCCTCAGTCAGAACGCTCGCCGTCCCAGTTCACCAACCCCCCGGCGCGGACCGTTCCCCCTCGATGAGCAGATTCCCCAGCAGCAGCACCCTGGTCCTCTACACCGGCCTGGCCGCTGTGTCCTTCGCCCTGGCCGCCCAGCCGGCCCAGGCCCATGGCTTCGCCCATGGGGGCATCGGCTCAGGCTTCCTTCATCCCCTCGCAGGCCTCGACCACCTGCTGCTGTTGATCGGCGTTGGCGCCGCCTCCGCCGCCATCTCCTCGACCCTGCTGATCTGGGCCCTGGCAGGCGCCGTCGCCGGTGGAGTGTTTGGAGCGATGGGCGGCAGCCTGCCCTTCGGGGAACTGCTCGCGGCGCTGGCCATCACCGCCGTGGCCGGCTCGATCCTCTGGGCCGAGGGCAAGGGCTCCAGCCCGCGGCTCAGCCTCTGGGGAGGTCTGGTGGCCGCCGCCGTGGCGGTGCACGCCATGCTTCACGGGCTTGAAGCTCCCAGCGATCACACCTCCCTCTCCTGGTGGCTGGGGGCCTTCGTGGGCTCACTGCTGGTGAGCGGCACCACCCTGTTGGTACTGCGCCGTCTCCCTCGCACCGTCACCAACCGGCTGGCGCTGGCCGTGGCCCTCGCCGGTGGCCTTGTGGCCTTTGCACCACTCGCCCTGCTGCTGCGCTGATTGAGCGATGCCCACCGGGGGACTTGAACCCCCACGACCGAAGCCACTGGTACCTAAAACCAGCGCGTCTACCAATTCCGCCAGGTGGGCGTGAGCTGACTGTATCGAGCGGCTCAGAATGGCCCCATCGCCGCCTCTGCCGCCATGCTCGCCACCCTCGGTGGATCCCTGGCACTCCTTGCCGGTCTGCTGGTGCTGCTGCTGCCCCTGCTGGTGCCTGAGCTCAGCCGTCCCCGGGATTCGGTCTGGGGCGCGCTGGTGCTGGTCCTGGGGCTGGTCCTGGTCACCAGCGCCGAGCGCCTCAGCGGGGCACCGATGCTGGCCGTGCTCTGCGGCGGTCTGCTGATCGGCCGGTTGAGCACGGAGGTGGGCCTGGGCCGCTGGCGCCAGCTCAGCCGCGACGAGCAGGTGCGCCTCACGGGCGTGGAGCGCTGGCGCACCAGCCTGCAGCAGCTGGCCGCCGCCCTGATGGGGCTGATCAGCCTGGGGGGATCAACACTCGGGGGCCTGCTCGCCTGGCTGCAGGAGAGGCGCGACGCCAGCACCAAGGCACAAGCAACCACCAAACGCTGGGTTCGCCCGGAGCCTGAAGAAGAAGCCGGCACACCAGAGGCGCCTGGGGCCCCAGGGGAGTCCGCCCAGCTGGTGGAGGCGATCAGCGAAGCCAGCGATCACGACGTGACCACGGTGGAGTCTTTTGCCGAGATCGAGCAGCTGCTCGAGCAGGCCGGCGCAGCGGCCCTCGACGGGGACCAGGCCGGGGGGGCAGACGGGGAGGCCAGCGGCGGGGAAGAGCCCCATGGGGAGAGTGAACCTGATCCCACCCCCACGGGGCAGGAGGAGGAGGAGCCACCTAGGAGCCCCTGAGGGCTGGGGTCGATAATTCGCCCTTGCTGCCCTACAGGCGCCGTGACAGCCAGCCCGGTTTCCTACAAGGACACCCTCAACCTGCTGCAGACGCCCTTCTCGATGCGGGCGAACGCGAAAACCCGTGAACCGGAGCTGCAGAAGTTCTGGGCTGAGCTGGACCTCTACCAGCGGCTCAGCCGCGGAAATCCAGGTGAGGTGTTCACCCTCCACGACGGCCCCCCCTACGCCAATGGCCCCCTGCATGTGGGCCATGCCCTCAACAAGATCCTCAAGGACATCCTCAACAAGTACGCCCTGCTGCGCGGCCGGCGGGCCCGCTTTGTGCCGGGGTGGGACTGCCACGGGCTGCCGATCGAGCTCAAGGTGCTGCAGAGCCTGTCCAGCGCGGAACGCTCGGCGCTGACCCCGATCGACCTGCGCCGCCGCGCCCACGCCTACGCCCTCGAGCAGGTGGAGGCTCAGAAGGCGGGCTTCAGGCGCTGGGGCATCTGGGCCGACTGGGAGCAGCCCTACCTGACCCTGAACAAGGCCTATGAGGCCGCCCAGATCGGTGTGTTCGGCCGGATGGTGCTCGCCGGCCACATCTACCGGGGACTCAAACCGGTGCACTGGAGCCCCAGCTCCCGCACCGCCCTGGCCGAGGCGGAACTGGAATACCCCGACGGCCACACCTCCCCCAGCGTCTACGTGGCCTTCCCGGTGGTGGCCCTGCCCGGCAGCCTGGGCGCCAGGCTCACCGCCCTCGGCCTCACCCATGCCGAGACAGCTACCACACCGGATCCGGGCGATCTGGCAGTGGCGATCTGGACCACCACCCCCTGGACCCTGCCCGCCAACCTGGCGGTGTCGGTGAATGCCTCGCTGGAGTACGCCCTCTGCCGCGTGGGCGATCACGGGGCCAACGGCTATCGCACCAGCCGCCACCTGATCGTGGCCGCTTCCCTCGTTGAGAGTCTGCGCAGCAGCCTGCAGCTGGAGCTCGAGCCCCTGCTCAGCCTCAGGGGCTCGGAGCTGGAAGGGGTCGAGTACCGCCACCCCCTCTTCGATCGCACCAGCCCGGTGGTGATCGGCGGCGACAGCATCACCACCGAAGCGGGCACCGGCCTGGTGTACACAGCCCCGGGCCACTGTGTCGACTACTTCAACACGGGTCGCAAGGCCGGACTGCCGGTGCTCTGCCCGGTCGATG
>NZ_JAGQBY010000052.1:0-17256 GCF_024345875.1 Synechococcus sp. EJ6-Ellesmere | reverse complement strand
TGCTGCCCGCCAGCAGCTCCAGGATGGAGCCGGCGATCTCCATCGTCCCCAGTGTGAAGGTGACCACCGTGCTCACGAGGCTCATGATCACCGGCAGGATCGCCACCCGGCGAAGCTTCCAGAGCAGTCGCTCGAACCGCTGCTCCCAGCGCTTGATGGAACCCTTGCGGGATGTGCTCACGGCGTGATGGCAACGGTCAGGAGCAGAACTTACGGGGAACATCTGCCTTGGTCTGTACTGCCAGTCCCCCTACGATTCGGCCATGCCCAAATCTCAGCCCATCCCCGAGCTCAGCCATCTCCCTCAGGACTCCAGCCAACTGGGCAGCACACGGCCCAGCCGCCGCGAGGAGCCCGGGGCGTCGGGTCAACGCAAGCGCTATCTCGCCTCCCTGGAGGCGACTGATCAAGCGAGCTGAGGGAGATCAGGCCCGGCTCGTCAGCCTCCCGGCAGCGGTGAGCTGAAGAAACCAAGCGAATTCAGCCATAACCCCAGTAGCAGCAGTGGCAGAAACACCGCACCGGCGATCTGAAGTTTCACGGTGGTGGCGGACCGTTCCTTGGGGGCCATGGCAGCGGCGAAGCCGTGGTGAGCAGCCATCCTGGAGCACCCGCTGAGCCTGGATGTCACTTGCCGCCCCAGCCGAGCAGCCGGGCCTGCCGCCCTTGCCGCCGCTGCCGTCGCTGCGTCTGGCGGTCGTCGGCCACGTGGAGTGGGTCAGCTTCGTGGTGGTGGAGCACCTGCCGTCGGCCGGTCAGATCCAGCACGCGCTCGAAACACTGGAGCAACCTGCCGGTGGCGGTGCTGTGGTGGCCGCCCAGTTCGCCAGGCTCACGAACCAACCGGTGGCCTTCTTCACGGCCCTGGGCCGCGATGCCCTTGGCGAGCGGGCTGCCGCTGAGCTGCGGGCCATGGGACTGGAGCTGCATGTGGCCTGGCGCGAGGCTCCCACCCGCCGGGCGATCACCTTTGTGGAGGCCAGCGGGGAGCGCACCATCACCGTGATCGGCGAGCGGCTCGCGCCCGCCGCCAGCGATCCCCTGCCCTGGGCGGAGCTGGCTGCCTGCGACGGTGTGTTCGTGACCGCCGCCGATCCGGCCGCCCTGCGGCTGGCCCGCCGGGCGCGGCTGCTGGCGGCCACCCCCCGGGTGCGCCTGCCGGTGCTTCAGGCGGCTGCCGTGGAGCTCGACGCGCTGATCGGCAGTGCCCGGGATCCCGGCGAGCGCTACAGGGCCGGCGATCTCTGCCCCGCTCCTCACCTTTTTGTAGGCACCGAAGCCGAGCAAGGGGGCTTCACCGTGCCTGGAGGTCGCTTCAGCGCGATCGAACGCAGCCATCCCCCGGTGGATGCCTATGGCGCCGGCGACAGTTTTGCCGCGGGGCTCACGGCGGGCCTGGCAGCCGGCTGGGAGCGCTCAAGCGCCCTGGCGCTGGCTTGCCGCTGCGGAGCCGCCGCCCTCGATGGCCGCGGGGCCTATGCCTCCCAGTGGCGCGCGCCCCTCACTGGATCACCACCAGATCGTGGGTGCCGCTCTGCTCCAGCAGCGCCGCAAGGCTGAGCAGGTCGCTGCCGCGGATCAGGCCGATGCAGCCATCGGTGCCACTTTCGGGGCCCATGCCGGCACTGGGATCGTGATGGATGCCCAGGGCGCGGCGCGCCGTGGGGAACTGGGGCTCCAGCCCGATCCAGAGCACCCGGCCCAGTTCCACGGGATCCTCCGGCCTGATCTCACTGATGTCGGTGAGCCGGTAACTCCCCGCCGGCAGGGGCGCCTGGCTGCCCAGTCGGTGACGGTCGGCCTGCTGACGCGAGGCCCGACCCACCACGGCCTCGAAGCTGTGGGTCTTCTGGCCGGGAACCGTCAGCTGCAGCTGCCAGACGGGATCTCCGGTGGCGGGCAGGGTGCGTGAGCTGCGCCTGAGGCTCAGGACGCTGCCGGTCTGGGCGATGGCGCCCTCCACGGCCATCAACGTGATCGCCGCGGCGAAGGTACGGGCACAAGCCCGGGCCAAGGGCCCTGGGTGCCAAAGGCCTGTTTCAGCTCTGATTCGCCTCCCCATCGTTCCCTTGCAGGGGGCTGGTAATAGCGGGCTTGCCAGCTCCGGCAATGGGGCCTGGACCGGAACTGACCCCAGGCCCTGCGCAGGCCGATGGAGATCTCGGCCAGGCTGGGTTCCGCCTGAGCCCCCACACGACACCAACGCATGGACCCGACACTCGCTGGCACTCCTGACGCGGCGGATCTGCTGAGGATGGAGGCGATCAGTCGCAGACAGGGAGGTGCCGTTGAGGCCGCCCAGCTGATCGGCAGCTGGCGTCTGCAGCGCACCTGGCCGAGGGGATCCCAGCGGCCGGCGTATCTGGCCAGCGGGCTCCTGCGGGCCTTCGGGGCAAGGCTGGTGATCGAAGCCCCCGGCCCCGGCGAGGAGCTGGCGATCCGCAACAGCGTTCAGCTGGGGGGCGTTGAGCTCACCTTTGCCGGCCAGGCTCGGCTGGAGGGCAAGCGGCCCCTGCTGCTGTTCCGCTTCGAGCGTCTGCGTCTGGCGCTGGGCCCCTGGCGGGCCCTCGATCGTGCTCTGCCCCAGCAGCTTCCATTTGATCAGCAACGGGCCGGTGGGCTCCCTTTCTTCGCCCTGATCGGCGGCGGTGTGAACCAGGGCTGGTTGGCGGCCCGGGGCCGTGGTGGCGGTCTGGCGCTCTGGACCCTCGATCCGGCTGATGACAGGGCCCATGGGTCTGCCTAAATTCGAATCAGAGCCCGGCCTCCTCGACCCTGAAACCCTTCCTGCAGGTTCTGTTCCTCACCTGGGTGCTGTTCCGTTGCCTCGACTGGTACGGCCGCTGGCGTGCCGTTCTGGCGAGAGACCGGCTCTCCAGTGAATTCGCCAGGGAACTGCGGCGTCGAGGGCTGATCAGCACCTTGCGCTGAGGCCACGCCCGGCGCGGCGATCACTATCGGCAAAGCTCTGTCACAAGTGCTGGCGTTCAGAGGCAAGGCCCGTCAGCAGCGGCCACGCTGGAGGGAGCTGATGGACCCCCTCATGCATACCCACGATCTTGAAAACCACGACAATCTCTATGCCCAGGAAATGCCGATCCAGGGCAGCGAACCTGTGATGGAAGCCCGCAGCCATGTCTCCTGGGCCGTCATCGCCATGGTGGTGATGGTGGCTGTCCTGGCTGGAGTGGCCGCCATGGGTCATGGTGGGTCGCTGGGCTGAATTTGAGCTCCATGACCATTGCCCCCCTTCCCGGGCTCATCACCCTGCTGGCCGTGATCACCTTTCAGGCCACTGCCATGCAGGTGGGCCGTGCGCGGCTGCGCGATGGGGTGAAGCCACCGCTGATGACCGGACCGCCGGCCTTTGAGCGGGCCGTGCGGGTGCAGCAGAACACCCTGGAGCAGCTGGTGGTGTTCCTGCCGGCTTTCTGGTTGGCGGTCCTGGTCTCCAACGCCACTGCGGCCTCGGTGCTGGGGGCGATCTGGGTGCTGGGTCGTGTGCTCTATGCCGTGGGCTATCTGCGGGCTCCGGAGCAGCGGGGGGCGGGATTCGCCATCAGCTTCCTCGCTTCGACAGTGCTGCTGGTGATGGCCCTGGTGGGCTGCGTGATGCCCCTCCTCTGACCCCCTGGCCTCCGCTCCGCTGCCAGGTTGCTGAACCCTCCGGCCCCGCCCACCGTCTTCCCTGAGCCCCCGCCTGCGGGGCCGCGATCTTCTCGCCGATCCCTGCCTGAACAAGGGGACGGCCTTCAGCCGCCAGGAACGCCGGGCGTTCGGGCTCGAAGGCCTGCTGCCCCACGCCGTGGAGAGCCTGGAGACCCAGGTGGAGAGGCACTGGCAGGCCTTCCTCAGCCTGGGGAACGACCTGGAGAGGTTCCGCTTCGCGGTGGCCCTGCGCCAGGCGAATCTCACCCTCTTCCATCGCTTCCTGGCGGATCACATCGAGGCGGTGATGCCGATCGTGTACACCCCCACCGTGGGGGCGGCGATCCAGCGCTTCAGCCTCGATTACCGCACGCCCTCCGGCGGTGTGTTTCTGGCGGCGCCCGATCTGGAGCGGATCGAGTCGGTCTTGAGCCAGGCGGCGACCGGGCCGGTGGATCTGATTCTGATCACTGATTCGCAGGGAATTCTCGGCATCGGCGATCAGGGCATCGGCGGCATCGAGATCTGCCTGGGCAAGCTGGCGGTGTACACGCTCTGCGCCGGGCTGGATCCCGCCCGGGTGCTGCCCCTGGTGCTGGATGTGGGCACCGATCGCGTCGAGCTGCTGGAGAACCCCCTCTATCCCGGCTGGCGCCACCCGCGCCTGGATGGTCTCGACTACGACCGCTTCCTGGCCCGCAGCGTGGAGGCCCTGCAGCGCCAGTTCCCTGGTGCGCTGCTGCACTGGGAAGACTTCGGCACCGGCCATGCCCACCAGCTGCTGGAGCGGTACCGACTGCAATTGCCCAGCTTCAACGACGACATCCAGGGCACCCGCGGGGTGGCCTGCGCGGTGGTGAAAGCGGCCTCCCACGGCGCCGGCCTGCCTCTGGAGGACCACCGCATCGTGGTGTTCGGGGCTGGCACTGCCGGTTGTGGCATCGCCGAGGGGCTGGTGCGCCTGCTCACCAGGGCAGGCTTGAGTGAGCCGGAGGCGCGACGCCGCATCTGGGCGATCGACCGGGAGGGTCTGGTGCTGGCTGATCAGCCCGGCCTTTCCCCCATGGCCCTGGCGCTGGCCAGGGATCCCTCCGAGCGTTCGCTGTTCGAGCACGACACGCAGGGCCGGATCGGCCTGCTGGAGGTGGTGCGGGCGATTCAACCCACCGTGCTGATCGGCACCTCCACCGTGGCCGGGGCCTTCAGCCGCGAGGTGGTGGACACGATGGCTTCGGCTGTGGAGCGGCCGATCATCCTGCCCCTCTCCAATCCCACACGCCTGGCGGAAGCGACCCCCGCTGATCTCTACGCCTGGACAGGGGGACGGGCCCTCGTGGCCAGTGGCAGCCCGTTCGAGCCGGTGAGCTGGCAGGGCAGCCTGCGCCGGATCGGGCAGTGCAACAACTGTTTCCTTTTCCCCGGCCTGGGCTTCGCCAGCGTGGCGGTGGGCGCCACCCAGGTGAGTGAGGGAATGATCGATGCCGGACTCGATGCCCTGGCCGACCGCATTCCGGCCTTCCGGGATCCAGAAGCCCCCTTGATGCCCGAACTCACCCAGGTGCAGGCGGTGTCGCGGGCAGTGGAGGAAGCAGTGGCACTGGCGGCGGTGCACGAAGGCCTCGCCAGCCGAGCCGCCAGCGCCGAGGAGGCGATCGAGCGGCTCGATCAGGCCACCTGGACGGCGGCCTACCGGGAGCTGGAGGCGATCTGAAGGCCTGGAGGCCGTGCCTCCGCGCCGGCTTCAGAGGTCGTCTTCGACGTTGGGCTTGATCGTGCAGTCGGCGAGTGGGTAGCTGACGCAAAGCAGGGCGAAGCCTTCGCCGATCTGATCGTCGTCGAGGAAGCTCTGATCCGACTGGTCAACGCTGCCGGAGAGGATCTTGCCGGCGCAGGTGCTGCAGGCCCCGGCGCGGCAGGAGTAGGGCAGGTCGATGCCCTGCTCCTCGGCGGCATCAAGGATGTACTGGTCGTCAGGGCAACTGAACGACTTGCCGTCTTCCAGGGTGATCGTGAAGGAGGCCATGGCTGGGAACAGCTCAGAGTTGCCCACACTTGCTAGGCAACGCATGACCGCTTTGGGGTAGCCCTCGTGACAGTGGGCCGCCATCGCCGCGGCAGACAGGGCGGAACCAGTGCCTGTGTGGTGGCTTGAACACAACGTTCACTGCTGACTTGCGTCCCTCCAGCGCCCTGACCATCAATAGAGAGTGTGAGAGCCGCTGGAGTCGTCTGTGGTCAGGGTCTTGGTTCCTGCGGAAAGCCGGGAGGGCGAGCGGCGTGTCGCCGCCACACCAGAAACGGTGCGCCGGCTCGTGGCGAAGAACTCCGAGGTGTTCATCGAATCGGGCGCGGGCCTGGAGGCCGGATTCAGCGATGAGGCCTTCATCGAAGCCGGCGCCTCGATCGTGGCCAAGGGCTGCCCAGACACCTGGAGCGCGGCTGAGCTCGTGATCTGCGTGCAACCGCCGGTCCAGGACAGCGACGGCGGCAGCGGCGGGCTCGAGCGGCTGGCTTCCGGCTCCCTGCTGGTGGGTTTGCTCGATCCTTATCTGAACCGGGCCCTGATCGAGCGGCTGAGCAGCCGTGGCCTCTCGACCCTGGCCCTGGAGCTGCTGCCTCGCATCAGCCGGGCCCAGTCGATGGATGTGCTCTCCTCCCAGGCCAACATCGCCGGCTACAAGGCCGTGCTGCTGGCGGCCGCCGAACTGGATCGCTTCTTCCCGATGCTGATGACCGCCGCTGGCACCGTGCAGCCCGCCAAGGTGCTGGTGCTCGGAGCCGGCGTGGCTGGTCTGCAGGCGGTGGCCACGGCCCGCCGCCTCGGCGCGGTGGTGAAGGTGAGTGATGTGCGGCCGGCCGCCAAGGAACAGGTGGAATCCCTGGGCGCGCGCTTCATCGATCCCCCCAGCCGTGAGGCGCCGGGTGAAACCGGTGGCTATGCCCGCGAGGCCGGCGCCGCCTTCCTGGAGGCCCAGCGCCAGCAGCTCACCAACCACCTGGCGGAAGCCGACGCGGTGATCACCACCGCCCAGGTGCCAGGACGACCTGCGCCGCTGCTGATCACCGAGGAGATGCTCAAGGCGCTGCGGCCCGGCTCGGTGGTGGTCGATCTGGCGGTGTCGACCGGCGGCAACTGCGCGGGCAGCCAGCCCGATCGCACCGTGGAGATCGGCGGGGTGCGCATCATCGGCTCCTCCAACCTGCCGGCTTCGGTGCCCCACCACGCCAGCGCCCTCTATGCGCGCAACCTGGCCGCCTTCCTCGAGCCCCTGTTCTCTGACGACGGCCTGCAACTCAATCCCGAGGATCCTTTGCTCGACCCCTGCCTGATTTCCCACCAGGGCGGCTGTCGCCGCCCCGAACTGTGGACCAGCCTCAAGGAGGTGGCGGCATGAGCAGTCATCTCAGTGGCACCGCCGCCCTCTGGGTGCTCGTGCTCGGCAGCCTGCTGGGGCTGGAACTGATCGGCAAGGTGCCTCCCACCCTGCACACCCCGTTGATGTCAGGAGCCAATGCCATCAGCGGCATCACCTTGCTGGCGGCCCTGGCCCTGATCGGTCAGGCCCCGACCCCAGCCCTGAAGCTGATCGGTGCCGTCGCCCTGGGCTTTGCCCTCTTCAACGTGGTGGGTGGATTTCTCGTGACGGATCGGATGCTGGCGATGTTCCGCCGCAGGGAGGCGAACTGATGGTTGAACTCTCGATCGAACTGGGCTCGGTGCTGCTGCTGGCCTTCGGGCTCAAGGGCCTGGCCAAGATTCGCACCGCCCGCAGTGCCAATGGCCTCGCCGCCCTGGCGCTCGGCCTGGCGGTGGTGGGCCTGCTTCTGCAGCAGGGACTGGGTGGCTGGCCCTGGATGCTCCTGGGCCTGGGCATCGGTGGTGGCCTCGGGGCTGTGCTCGCCCTGCGGGTGGCCATGACGTCAATGCCCGAAACGGTGGCGCTCTTCAACGGCTGCGGCGGCATGTCGTCGCTGCTGGTGGCGATCGGTGCGGTGCAGCTGCCCACGCCGCTGAACCTCGTGGGCCAGGTGTCGGTGCTGGTTTCGGTGCTGGTGGGCGCGATCACCTTCAGCGGCTCGCTGGTGGCGATGGGCAAGTTGCAGGAGTGGCTGGGGACCCCCGCCTGGACCCTGCGGCCCCAGCGCCACGCCGTGAACATCATTCTGGCTCTGGCCTGCCTGGTCTGCTGCGCGCTGGTGCTCAAGGGCATGGCCGTGGCGCTGGTTCCTCTCACCGTGCTGTCGCTCCTTCTGGGCGTGGGCCTGACCCTGCCTGTGGGTGGCGCCGACATGCCGGTGGTGATTTCGCTGCTGAATTCCTATTCGGGTGTGGCCGCGGCTGCCGCCGGTTTCGTGGTGGGCAGCGAGCTGCTGATCGTGGCGGGAGCCATGGTGGGCGCCGCCGGTCTGATCCTCACCCAGGTGATGTGCACGGCCATGAACCGCTCGCTCACCTCGGTGCTGTTCGGCGGCGCCCTGGGGGCTGCATCGAGCGAGGCCGGTGATGCCGGCGGCCGTGAGGAGTACACCAATGTCACGTCCTGCAGCCCTGAGGAATGTGCCCTCACCCTGGAGGCGGCCGAGCGGGTGATCTTCGTGCCGGGCTATGGCCTGGCCGTGGCCCAGGCCCAGCACAGTCTCAAGGAGCTCGCCCGCCTGCTGGAACAGCACGGCATCGAGGTGCGCTACGCCATCCACCCGGTGGCCGGCCGCATGCCCGGCCACATGAACGTGCTTCTCGCGGAGGCCGATGTGCCCTACGACCAGCTGGTGGAGATGGATGCGATCAACCCCGACTTCCCGCGAACCGATGTGGTGATCGTGCTGGGGGCCAATGACGTGGTCAATCCCCGCGCCAAGAACGATCCGGCCAGCCCCCTTTACGGTATGCCCGTACTTGAGGTGGATCAGGCGCGCACGGTGTTCGTGGTCAAGCGCAGCCTGGGCTCGGGCTACGCCGGCATCCGCAACGATCTCTTCGAGCTGCCCCAGACCTCGATGGTGTTCGGCGATGCCAAGCAGGTGCTGCAGACCCTCCTGCAGGAGCTGCGTTCCCTGGGCGTGGGCAAGGTGCCTGCTGGAGCAGGCAGCGCTCGCTGAGCCAGAGGCAAGCAGCCTTGCCGCTCAGTGCTGGCCGGCCATGGGCGCCGGCCAACCCCCTCTGATGGCCCCCTGGGCCCGTCCTTCTCGGCGGCTCCAGGGGGCTTTCTCACGCCAGATCGCCACCCATGGCCCGGCCAGCTCCTTGAGGGCCATGGCCCCATCGATCAGCAACACCAGAGCCCACACCAGCAGCGGCAGCCAGCCTCCCTCGCAGGACGCTGCGTCGGCCTGGGGTTGCTGGATCGCTGCCTGTGGGGTCTGAGCAGGTGCACCTTGATCGGGTGCAACTTGATCAGTGGCGGCCTGAAACGCAGCGGGAACCTCCGATCTCTCTGCGAACGGCTCCGTGACAACCAGGCTGGAGAGAGTGTCTGCAACCTCCTCAGCTTCCGCCAGCCCCGTCGGCTGAGCGATGCTCTCCTCCAGCAGCAGGGCCTGGCTGGCTTTCCAGGAGGTGGGTGGATGGCGTCGCCAGTAGGCCGCTTCAGGGCTGCCTGGACGACCACGGCTGGAGAGGGTGGGAATCATCGCCGCATCAAGACATGTATCCCAGGGCCTGGCCGCTGTTCCCATCGTCACAGCCCCGTTCTCTTAGGGTAGGTGTCTTGTGAGGCCTGCTCCGATTTCCCGTCTGACCCACCCAGCTCCGGGAGAGGAGCAGATCAGCCCGCCCGTTTCAGGGGCCGATCCAGCCCTTTCCGGAAGCCCGGTCCAGGATTTCGCCTCCTTCGGGTTGTCCGAGCCACTGCTCAAGGCGATCGCGCTCAAGGGCTACACCTGCCCCTCTCCGATCCAGGTGCAGGCGATCCCGGCTGTGCTCAGCGGCAGGGATGTGATGGCCGCCGCCCAGACAGGAACCGGCAAGACCGCCGGTTTCACCCTGCCGATGCTGGAGCGGCTGCGGCATGGGCCCCATGCCCGCAACAACCAGGTGCGCTCCCTGGTGCTCACCCCCACCCGGGAGCTGGCGGCCCAGGTGGCGGAGAGCGTCCAGGCCTATGGCCGCTTCCTCGACCTGCGCGGTGACGTGGTCTTCGGCGGAGTCAAGGTCAATCCCCAGATGCAGCGGCTGCAACGCGGCGCCGACGTGCTGGTGGCCACCCCCGGCCGCCTGATGGATCTCTACCAGCAGAACGCGATCCGCTTCGACCGGCTCGAGATCCTGGTGCTTGATGAGGCGGATCGCATGCTCGACATGGGCTTCATCCGTGACATCCAGAAGATCCTGGCCCTGCTGCCGCCGAAGCGTCAGAACCTGCTATTTTCGGCCACCTTCAACCCTTCGATCCGCAAGCTGGCCCATGGGCTGCTGCATCAGCCCCTGCAGCTGCAGGCCACACCCGAGAACCGGGCGGCGCCCCTGGTGGAGCAGGTGATGCACCCCTGCGACATGGCTCGCAAGGGCGACCTGCTCTCCCACCTGATCCGCAGCAACGACTGGCAGCAGGTGCTGGTGTTCTCGCGCACCAAGCACGGCGCCAACCGGCTGGCGGAGCGTCTGAGCCAGGAGGGTGTGGCCGCCATGGCCATCCACGGCAACAAGAGCCAGGGGGCCCGCACCCGGGCGCTGGCCAGCTTCAAGAGCGGTGAACTGCGGGTGCTGGTGGCCACCGACCTGGCCGCCCGCGGCCTCGACATCGAGCAGCTGCCCCATGTGGTGAACCTGGATCTGCCCAACGTCGCCGAGGACTACGTGCACCGCATCGGCCGTACCGGCCGTGCCGGCCAGAGCGGCCATGCTCTTTCCCTGGTGGCCGCCGAAGAACACGAACTGCTGCGGGCGATCGAGAAGGTGATCGGCAACCCACTGCCCCGCTCGGAGATCCCCGGCTTCGAGCCCACGATCCACTCGGCGCCACCGCTGGATCTCAGCGGTGGTCGCGGCAAGGGCGGCCGCCGAGGCGGCGGCCAGCGCAGTGGCCCTGGCGCCTCAGCACCTCGCCGCAACGGCCCCCGCAGCGGCTCCCCCCGCAGCCAGACGATCTCGCGCGAAAGCAGGCCCCGGGGGCGGGGCCGATCAAACCAATCTGCGGTCCTACGGCGGATTCAGAGCCCCCAGTTCCAGGCCATCAAAGAGACGCCGCCCGGGAGCCTGCTCTGAGGGATCGAACCAGTACTGCTCCACCAGCAGCAGGAAGGCATGGCGTGGGAGTCGATCCGGGGGCAGCTTCAGCTCAGTGAGCATCTCGTTCAGATTTGCGGCGATGCCAGCATCGCCGTGGCCGTAGGCGGCGGCAAAGGATCTCAGGTCGTCGGCTGTGAGATCGCCATCTCCATCGAGATCGAGTGTGTCGAAGAAGCCCCCGGCCGCTGCCTTGATGAAGCCGAGTGCTCCAATGCGGTTGGTGGCGTAGGCGGCGATGACACGGCCGTGGGAAGACAGAAATTCCTCCAGGTTCACTGAGCCATCCTGGTTGGCGTCGCGGCGGGAGTTCTCCCGCCCGTAGGTATCGAGTAGGAGTTGTAGGAGGTCTGGGAAGGGTGTTGGGCGGTCTTGCCAGCGCTGGACGATCCTCTGGGCCACAGGCTTGAAGTCGCCTGTCAGGGTGTGGATCCCGTCGCCGTCACGATCGTAGAAACGAAATAGACGGCGAAAGCGCTCGACAAGATTGGTGGGGATTGAATCACTATCCATCAAAGTTCGCCCATGCAATGGTTGATGGCCTGCCCATGTTCGCCCACAGGAGGCAACGGCCAGGTCTTCCCGTCCCGTACGGAGTTAGTTGACGGTTTCAGAGACCGGAGTTGTCCAAAAAATGGCGCCCAGCTCACGTCTCGCAGAGTTCATTGCAGCAGGCCAGCGGCAGCCTCCCTTCCCGGTTGTCAGCATGGCCCCCAGCGTTGGTTGAGGCCTCGAATGCTCAGCAGTTCCTCCAGGGCGCTTGAAATTGTGCGGGTGGTGTCCCAGCACCAGTGGGACTATCTGCTGGGTCTGCTGAGTGCCAGGCTCGGCTCCGTGCCCGACGCACAGCCCAGCCTGCCGGCACCGGAAGTGCTCTGCCGCGTGCTCAGCGAACTGGGCCCGGTGTTCGTGAAGGTGGGCCAGCTGCTCAGCACCCGCCCCGATCTCCTTCCTGATCGCTACATCCGCGCCCTGGGCAGGCTTCAGAGCGCCGTGCCACCAGCCCCGTGGAGCGAGGTGGAGACCCGTCTGCTGGAGCAGTGGCAGCGACCGGCTGATGAGGTGTTCGCCCGATTTGACACCACGCCGGTGGCGGCGGGCAGCATCGGCCAGGTGCACCGGGCGCAGCTGGCCGATGGCCGTGCCGTAGCCGTGAAAGTGCTGCGCCCGGGCATCGAGCGCCAGGTGGAGGAAGACGGCCAGCTGCTGCGCCAGATCGCCGCCCTCGCCGCCCAGACGCCCCTGGGGTCGAGCTACGACCTGCCGGGCCTGGCGGAGCAACTGGTGGCCTCCCTCGAGGGTGAGATTGACTTCCGCCGCGAGGCCGGCAACACCGAGCGGCTGGCGCAGGTGCTCAAGCGCTCCAGCTTCGTGGGCGATGGCCGCCTGCGGGTGCCCCAGCTGTACCAGGAGCTCAGCGGGCCAGCGGTGCTGGTGCTGGAGTGGCTGGAGGGTGATCCGATCCTCAGCGATGGGGCCAGGGTCGCCCTGGAGCAGCGCTCCGGTGGTGTCAAGGCGGCCACCGATGCCTTGCTCGGCGCCTTCGTGGAGCAGTTCTTTGTGGAGGGCTTCTTCGATGCCGATCCCCACCCCGGCAACCTGATGGTGGCGGCCGACGGCACGATCACCATCCTGGATCTGGGCATGGTGGGCAGCTTTGATCCCCGCACTCGCACCCTGGTGTTGGATCTGGTGCTGGCCCTCATCAATGAAGACCCCGCCCGCGCCACGGATCTGCTGGTGCAGCTGGCGCCGCCGCAGACCAGTACCGTCGATCGCCGTGGGCTGCGCCGGCAGCTCGATCAGCTGATCCGCGCCAACTTCGCCAAGCCACTACAGCAGCTCAACTTCGCCCTTTTCCTGGGGGATCTGCTCCAGATCGCCAGCCGCACCGGCTTGCAGGTGCCCGGTAATCTCGGCCTGTTCGTGAAGGCGATCAGCAACCTGGAGGGGGTGGGCCGGGCCCTGGCGCCTGAGTTCAGCTTCACCGAGGCGATGAAGCCCCTGGTGGGTCGGCTGATGGCCCGCGCCCTGCTGCTGCCTCAGCAACGGGTGATGCAGTTCGGCCTCGATCTGCGCGCCCTGCTGCTGGACTCCCCGCGCCAGCTCAGTGGGCTGCTGCAGCGCTTCAGTGGCGATGAGCTGGTGTTCTCCTTCCAGCTGCAGGGTCTGGAGCGGCTGCTGGCCAACCTCGATGTGCTCTCGCGACGCATCGCCCTCTCGATCCTGGTGGCGGCCCTCCTGCTCAGTGCCACGGTGATGGCCACCCAGTCGGAATTGCAGCTGCTGCGCCAGGTCAGCCAGGGCCTGTTCGTGGCGGCCAACGTGCTGGGGGTGTGGCTGGTGGTGTCGCTGATGCGCTCCGGCCGCCGCTGAGTCCCGATGGCTGCGGTTGATCAGGCTTACTCCGGCTGGATCAGCCGATTGGGAAACTCCTCCTCGTGCAGGTCGATGCCCAGCTCAGCGAGCTGACCTCTCAGGCGCTCAAGGGCCTCAGCGATGGCTTGGTTGTAAACGCTTGGGGCGATGTCGCTGAGGATGAACTCCAGCAGCGCGCCGGCGGCAATCAGCCCGATCTCCTCATCTCTGTGTTCTGCAAAGAAGCGGATGATCGAGGCCAGGGCTTCCTTCTTCGCCTCCTTGCTGAGCTGGATGGCCATCGCTGGAATCGCTCGTTTCGCCAGGGCCCATGATCACCCCAGCCGCTCCCCCACCTCCGCCCCCAGCTGCTGGATCAGGGCTTCACCCGCAGCGGCACGCTTGCCCTCCAGCTGGGCCTCGCTGATCAGCACGGGGCAGCCGCCCGTGGCCACCACCAGGCCCACGCCGCGCACCAGATCCAGCACCTGGCCGGGCTCAGCGGCGTGGGCAGCCGCCAGATCTGCCGACTCAGGCTCGCCCCAGCGCTGCGCCAGCTGGGCGGCGGCGGGCGTGAGCTGATCGCTCAGGCGTTGCACCAGGGGTTCGCTGGCCAGCAGCTTCAGCCGCCGTTGGCCCCAGCTGCTCTGGGCTCCGGGATGCAGACCCATCACGCGGCGGTGAATCGCCAGCGCCGAAGCGCTCCAGTCGATCTGGGCATCCTGCTTCTGCAGCAGCCGGGCGTGGCAGAGGCCGTCTTCGGCCTGGGGTGTGAGGCCCAGCCGCCGCCAGCGCTCGGCTTCAGGGCCGGAGCCTGCCGCTGCGATCAGGGGCATCGCCTCCACCAGCAGCTCGGCGCTGAGCTGGCTCAGACGCGCCCCCAGCTGGCTGGCGTTCTCCAGCAGGCCGATCGACAGGCGCCGCTCCAGCAGCACCGGTCCCGTGTCGAGGCCCTCCTCCATGGCCATGATCCCCACGCCGGTTTCTGCGTCGCCTTCGATCAGGCACCACTGGATCGGGGCGGCACCACGCCAGCGGGGCAGCAGCGAACCGTGGCCGTTCCAGCAGCCCAGCGGCGGCTGGGCCAGCACCTCCGGCGGCAGCAGCTGCCCGAAGGCCACCACCACCGACGCCTCCGCCCCCAGCGCCGCCAGCTGCGCCTGCAGCTCCGGCTCACGGCGGATGCGGCTGGGGGTGAACACCGGCAGATCCAGCTCCAGCGCCTTGGCTTTCACCGCTGAGGGCACCAGGGCCGAACCCCGTCCGCGGCGACGATCGGGCTGGCTCACCACCCCCACCAGCTCATGGCCCGCCGCCACCAGCGCCTCAAGGCTGGGCACCGCGTAGGCCGGGGTGCCCCAGAACAGGATCTTCATCGCCGGTTTCTCCCTCTGCCGGCTCAGGCGTCGCCCGTGATCGAGAGCCCATCCACCCACACCAGCGGGCAGACGCCATCGGGGGTGACCTTCGCTTCGCCCTCGAAGCCCACCAGGCCCTTGAGCACGGCGCGGATGTCGCCGGCCACGGTGGCGGCTTCGATCGAGCGGGCTTCACCGCCCTGAATCAACCAGCCATCGAACGGCAGAGAGAACGATCCCTGGCTCGACTTCACGCCGGCGTGGAGCGCCGAGAGCGAATCGATCCAGACGATCCCATCCTGGCTGAAGCGATCGAGACCCCTGGCACCGGTCTGCTCATCGGAGCTGCCGGCCGGGCCGATCTCGAACCAGTGGGGCCCCACCGACACCTTCGCCCCCAGGCCGGCGTGGCCGGTGGGGGCCACGCCGAAGGCGCGGGCGGTGGCTTCCGAGTGCAGGAAGTGGCGCAGGATGCCGCCCTCCACCAGCGGCAGGCGCGCCACCGGCGTGCCCTCGCCATCGAAGCTGGCGGCACCGATGTTGCCGGGGTGCAGGCCGTTGTCGTGGATCGAGAGGAAGGGAACCGCCAGCTGGCTGCCGAGCGACTCACGCTGGCTGAGGCTGACCCCATCGAGCACGGCACGGGCATTGAAGAGGCTGCTGAAGGCGCCGATCAGATCAAGGAAGGCCTCCGGGCTGAACACACAGGTGTAGCGGCCGGTGGCGATCGGGGCGTAGTCGAGGTGCTGGATCGTGCGCTCAGCTGCTTCCTCGATGCAGCCGGCCACATCCAGTTGCTCGGCGCCGTAGGCCAGGCGCACGGCCCCGCTGCTGCGGGGCTTGCGGCCATCTTCCTCGGCGCGGGCGTAGAGGTAGAGACTGGCGGTGCTCAGCTGCTGCTCACGGCAGGCGCCCTCGCTGTTGAGGTAGATCCGCTGGCTGCTGCGCTGGGCCAGACCGTTGTAGGGAACGGTGCTGATCGCCGGGTGGCGGCCGAGCAGTTCGGCCTCGGCCTGCTTGAGGGTGCCCAGCAGCTCGAGGATGCCCCTGGGGTCACTCAGGGGCTGCTCCAGTTGGGCCAGGGGCGCGGTGGCCAGGGGCGAGAACCCGGGGGCGTCGTCGGGATTGCCGTAGGTGCTGGCCTCACTGGCGCCGGACAGGGCGCGGGCCAGGCCGGCAGGCGAGAGATCGGAGGTGCTGGTGATACCCACCAGCCCGTCATCGTTCCAGGCCCGCACCGTGATCGAGCTGCGCTGGGCGCCCTTGAGCTGCTTGGCTTCTCCCCGGTCCACCTGCACCGAGGTGTCGGTGCTGCAGGAGGCGCCCAGGTCCCAGCGGCGCACGCCCAGCTCCGTGGCCAGGGTCTGCAGCTGCTGGGCCAGATCGCTGGCGTGAAGGCTGGTGGAGCTGGCCATGATCAGCGGCCCCCCACGGTGATGGTGTCGACCTTGATGTGGGGTTGGCCCACGGTCACGAAGATGCTGCCGCTGACCGAGCCGCAGAAGCCGGCGGCCAGCTCCAGATCATTGGCGCACATCGAGATGCGCGGCATCACCTCCTTGGCCTCCCCGATCAGAGTGGCGCCTTTCACGGGTTTGGTGAGCTGGCCGTTCTCGATCAGATAGCCCTCCTCCACGGCGAAGTTGAACTGACCGGTGGGTCCCACGCTGCCTCCGCCCATCGACTTGCAGTACAGGCCCCGATCCACCGAGCCGATCAGCTGCTCGGGGGTGTGGGGACCGGCGGCGATGAAGGTGTTGCGCATGCGGCTGGCGGCGGCGAAGGAATGGCTCTGACGGCGGCCGCTTCCCGTGCGGGCGTGGCCGGTGCGCAGTTCCCCGGCACGGTCGGAGATGAAGCGCTGCAGCACACCGTTCTCGATCAGCACCGTGCGCCGGGGCTCCATGCCCTCGTCATCCATGGAGAGGCTGCCGAAGGCGCCGTCACTGAGTCCTTCATCCACGGCGGTGACGGCCTCATGGGCGATCGTCTCGCCCACCTTGTCGGCGAAGGGGGTGGTGCCCCGCTCCACCTGGGTGGTTTCCAGCAGGTGGCCGCAGGCTTCGTGGAAGATCACCCCTCCGAAACGGTTGGCCAGCACCACCGGATAGTTACCGGCCTCCACGTAGTCGGCATAGAGCATCGAGCGGGCGCTGCTGCAGAGATCGATCGCCGAGGCTTCCGCATCCCACTGGCGCAGGTCATCGGGGCGGCCGGAGCTGCCGTAGCGGCGCCCCAGGCTGGCGCGGTGGTCGCCGTCGGCCGCCAGGGCATTGATCCCCACCGACTGGTGCAGGCGGATGTCACGGGCGAACGTGCCATCCGTGGCGGCCACCAGCACCTCCTGCCAGTCGCGGGCGTAGCTGCCGCGGCGAGCCTGGAGATGATCCCCGTGGCGATCGAGCAGCGCCGTGGCCTCCAGCAGCCGGGCCGTGGATTCATCCAGACCGGGGCAGTGCTGCAGCCAGGCCTCTTTGCTGGCCCCGTGATCGTTTAGGGAAGCGAGTCCTGCAAAGCTGTGGGCGCCGAGGTTGCTGCGCGTGAGGCCCAGCATTCCCAGGGCCTGATCCAGGGCCTGCAGCAAGCCAGCCTCACTCAGGGCGTTGGTGGACACGAAGCCATCACGCTCCCCCAGGAATACCCGCAGGCCAGCCCCACGACCGAAGG
>NZ_JAGQBY010000051.1:0-17516 GCF_024345875.1 Synechococcus sp. EJ6-Ellesmere | reverse complement strand
CGGCGTAGTGCTCCAGCAACTCCTGCTGCACCGACTCCACATGGCGGGCGCTCAGGTACAGGCAGAGGGAGGCCCGCAGGGAGGCCAGATGTGCCAGCGACTCCCGGTCCGGCACCCCCGTGCGCCCGCCGGCACGGCTGAGCACGATGGTCTGGACCAGTCCCGGGATCGTGAGCTCGGCCTTGAGGGCCGCAGCGGTGGCCTGGTAGGCACTCAGGCCAGGCACCACCTCCACCTCCAGGCCAGCATCGGCCAGGCGGCAGATCTGCTCCGCCAGGGCTCCGTAGAGGCAGGGATCACCATCGTGCAGGCGCACCACCCGCAATCCGGCCCGCGCCCGCTCCACCACCAGCTCCATCACCTCTTCCAGCGTGAGCGTGCTGGTGCGGATCCGCTCGCAGTGCTGCGGTGCCAGGGCGGCAATCTGGGGCGACACCAGGGAATCGGTCCACACCAGTACGTCCGCGGCTTCGACGGCACGGGTGGCCCGCACGGTCATGAGATCGATGGCGCCTGGGCCTGCACCCACGATCAGCACAGGGCTGGCAGCACCTGGAACAGGAGTTGACTTTGCGATCAAGAGTGGTTCCGCGGCAAGGGAGGAGCACCGCCAGGATCGGGCAGGGAGCGCTCCTGGCCGTAGATCCACCAGAGGCCGAAGCTGCCGAGAGCGATCAGCAGCAGGCTCATCAGCTGGGCCATGCGCAGACCTCCTTCGCAGAAGGGCGGCGTGGAGAACAGACAGAGGGGGTCGGTGCGCAGCCCTTCGATCCAGACTCTGCCGAGGCTGTAGCTCACCAGGTAGACGCAGCTCAGGGCGCCGGCCGGCAAGGGGATGCGGCCCTTGATCCCTGCGCGGAACAGAAACAGAAGCAGGGCCACCACAGCGATGTTCCAGAGGGATTCGTACAGGAACGTCGGGTGGAAATACTGCTGATCGAGGAACGGTCCAGGCCTGTTGAGGGTTGGGATGTAGAGCTTCCAGGGCAGGTCGGTGGGCAGACCGAAGGCCTCTGAATTGAAGAAGTTGCCCCAGCGCCCGATCGCCTGGCCGAGGGCAACGGATGGGACCAGTACATCGAGAAGGTTCCAGAACGCCAGCTTGCGCCAGCGGCAATAGGCGATCACCGCCAGGGTGCCGCCGATCAGGGCACCATGGATTGCGATGCCGCCACGCCAGATGGCCAGGGCTTCCAGCCAGTTGAGCTGATACTGGCGCCACTCCAGCAGCACGTAGTACAGGCGGGCGCCCAGAACAGCCGCCAGCACCAGCAGAGGCAGCAGGTCAGCGATCAGCACGGGGTCGATGCCCCGGGCCTTCCCCAGCCGGGTGGCCAGCAGCAGACCGATCAGCACCGCCAAGGCGATCAGCAGGCCATACCAGCGCAGGGAAAAGGGGCCCAGCTGAAAGATCAGGGGCCCCGGCGAGGCGAACACGGCCAGGGCCGTGGCCGGGGAGAGAAACTCCAACGAATGCACTCAGGCGAACGGCATGGTGGCCAAGGGTCAGATGCCCTCGGCGGCCTGAACTTTCTCCACCTGCTTCTTCTTCAGCACCAGCATGATCTGGGCCAGAGCCACTGCAGCGAAGAAGGCGATCATCCCGTAGAGACGAACAGGATTCTGAAGGACGATTTCAGCATCGAGCTGGCCGAAGCCACCCACGTTGGGGTCGTCCGAGAGCGGCGCACCGGCGCTGACGCTGTCACCCACCGCCACGGTGAGGGTGGGACCGGCGGGAATGGTGTCGTTCACGCTCTGACCATCGGCGGTGCTGATCTCCACCACCGAGGCACCATTCTCACCGGGGGTGATGGCGGCCACGGTGCCGTCCACGGAGGCATTGAAGACCCCGTTGTTGCTCTTCTCTCCGGTGGGATAGACCTGGCCGCGGCCGCGGTTGCCGCCCACGTGGATCGAATACTTGCCGAAGTGAATGGAGCTGTCGCTGCCGGGATCAGGCGAGAGGATCGGGAAGACGATCTCCTGGTGCTGGTCGCCGGGCAGGGGGCCCACCAGCAGGATGTTGGGGTCGTTGTCGCTGTACTGGGTGAAGTACACCCCTGCGGTTTCTTCCTTCAGTTCGTCGCTCAGCCGCTCCGGCGGAGCCAGCTTGAAGCCATCGGGGAGCATCACCACCGCCCCCACGTTCAGCCCGGTGCGGCTGCCGTCGGCCCCCACCTGCTGCAGGGTGGTGTCGTAAGGGATCTTCACGACTGCCTTGAAGACGGTGTCGGGCATCACGGCCTGGGGCACCTCCACCTGGGTGGCTTTCTTGGCCAGGTGGCAGTTGGCGCAAACGATCTTGCCGGTGGCTTCGCGGGGGCTGTCGTAATTCTGCTGGGCCCAGAACGGGTAGGCCCAGCTGGCCTGGGGAGCCACCAAGAGGGCAGCAGCGACGAGCAGGGAGCTCAGCAGCAGGGAGAGGGAGCGACGCATGGGGGGTGGGCGAACGGGCGACGAAGGAGAGGGAGAACGCGGTGGATCAGACCCACCAGGGCTTGTCGCCGCTGCGGAAGTCGGTGTCGCTCCACTGGCTCAGGAACACGGTGTCGTTCTCGACCGTGACGTTGGCCAGGGCCAGAGAGAGGGGTGCCGGGCCACGCACCACTTTGCCGGTGGCGTCGTACTGGCTGCCGTGGCAGGGGCACATGAACTTGTTGGAGCCGCTGTTCCAGGGCACGACGCAGCCCAGGTGGGTGCAGATGGCATTGATGCCGTAACTGCCGATCGCCTCAGGACCCTCCACCAGCAGGTAGGTGGGGTCACCCTTGAGACCCTGCACCAGGCTGCGGTCGCCCTCCTTGTGGGTGGAGAGCCAGCCCGTGGCCGTGACGGTGTTGCCCAGCTCATCCTTGGCGGTGATGCCACCGCCGCTGCCGGCCGCCTTGGGGGGAATGAAGTACCTCGCCACCGGATAGAGAGCCCCGAGGGCCACCCCAGTGACCGTGCCGAAGGTGAGCAGATTCATGAACTGCCGACGACCCATTCCGGGCACATCGCTCACAGGGATCTGGGTCATACGAGGCGTTCCTGGGTGCCGAAGCAACGTGCCGCCCATTATGACCGTTGCCCCTCCGGCAACCGGGGCCCAGACCGGGGGTCTGACCTGCTGCCGCAACATGCTGTTGTCACTCCCCCCGGAACGCTCCACCCCGCCGTCCTCGCTGTTGTCCGATCCCGCCGCCCCCCACGCCCCAGCGCCACTTCGTTATGAAGAGGTGATCGCGCTGCTGCGCTCCCGATGGCAGGCCTCCTACGACCTGCAGCTGGTCCAGCGCCGCGGGCGGTTGTACCTGCAGGTGATGTGGGCCTACCTCGAGCAGCAGTCCTTCCCCCTCGATGCCGCTGGCTACGAAGCCCGCCTGCGGGAGCTGGTGGAGGTGCTCAACAACCTCCAGGTGGCTGAGCAAGTGAGGGGGTGGCTCAGCACCACGAAGGACCGGCCGCGGCTGGGCAAGGCGATGAGCCTGGCCCTGGAGCCCGCAGCGGATGGGCGCAGCAGTGAATTTCTGCTCTGACGCGAACGGCGAGTGGTCAAGCGGGCTCGGGGCGTACCTGCTCCACCAGGGCCACCAGCGCCACCCCGATCAGGAACAGGGCCGTGATCGCTCCGGTGAGCAGCAACATCGTGACCGGGTCGGTGGAGGGGGTGAGCACGGCGCCGGCCAGGGCCGAGCCCAGCACCACCCAGCGCCAGGCCCCCAGCATGGTGCGGGATCCCACCAGACCGAAAGCACCGAGCAGCAGCTGCAGCACCGGTAGCTCAAAGGCCAGCCCAGTGGCCACCATCAACAACAGCACGAAGTCGAGGTAGCGCTCGATTGACCAGATCGGCTCCACCACATCGGCGCCGTAGTTCACCAGGAAGCGCAGGGCCGCGGGCACCAGCGCCCACCAGGCGAAGGCCAATCCGGCCATGAACAGCACCGCCGAGGCCGCTACCGCGGGGGCCACCAGCCGGCGCTCGCGCCTGGTCAGGCCGGGAAGCACGAAGGAGAGCACTTCATAGAGGACGTAGGGGAGCACAAGGGTGAGCCCGGCGTAACCGGCCACCTTGAGGGAGACGAACAGAAATTCCCCCGGGGCCAGTTGCAGGAAACGCATTCCCACCGCCGGCACCTGCAGCAGGCGCACCAGGGGGCGCACCAGCACCAGGCAGACGGCCGCCGAAACCACGAGGGCCAGCAGGCTGCGCAGCACGCGACGCCGCAGCTCCTCCAGGTGCTCCAGCAGGCTCATCTCCACTTCGCCGGGGAACTCATCCGGGCAGCTGACGCGGATGGGTGCTGGCGCGGGCAGGGCGGTTTCGGTGGCTCCGCTGCTGGCTGTGGATGGGGTTGGTTCGCTCATGGCCCTGGCTCCGCTGGGACCTTAGGCACAGATTCCGCCGCAGCGAGCCAGTGGGCGGCTCGCTGCGGTGAGGCCCAGACCACCTCTCCCCCCTTGTGGGTCACGGTGCCGGCGGCAGCTCCGGCGATTCGTTGCAGCTGATCGCAGGGCACCTTCAGCACCGGCACCCGCCCATTGTGACGGGCTCGGCTGAAGTGGGCGGCCAGGTCAGCGGCCAGCTGGAGGTCGGCGTCGGCTGCCTCAGCGGCCGAGGCCTTGAGCATCACATGGCTGCCGGGACATTCCTGGGCGTGGAACCAGAGGTCGCCACGGCGGGCCTGGCGCAGGCTGATCCACTCGTTCTGGCGGTGGTTGCGGCCCACCTGCACCCTCAGGCCGCCGGGGGTGAGCAACTCCAGGGGGGACGGGGTGCTGGCAGGGGCTGAACGGGGCGGAGCGCGGCGCCCGGAGCGGCGCCCTTCGGTGCCTCCCCGGGCCAGCAGTTCCTCGCTTTCCTGCTCGAGGGCCTGCAGCTGGCAGAGGGCCTCCTCCAGATCCCCGTCGTGGTGGAGGCCGTGGCTCGGCTCGGGGCCGTGCAGGGCGAGGAAGGCCAGGCTGGCGTCGAGTCGGTCAAGCTGGCGCTGATGCAGCTCCAGCCGGGGGGTGATCGAGACCACCGAGCGCCGAAGCCGCCGGGCACGCTGGTAGAGGGCCTGGGCTTCGGCTACCTGGTCGCGGCTGGGAGCTGCCAGGCAGAGCAGGGCGTCGGCCTGACGGCTCAGATCATCCCCGCTCTCCACCTGATCGAGCAGGTCTTGCTGCTGCTGCCGCAGGCGTTTCTCCCGCTCCCGGGCGGCCAGCAGCTTCAGCTCCAGGCTCGCCCGCCGTCGTTGCAGCTCCCCCTGGCCCAGCCGCTGGCGGTAGTAGGCCGCCAGGGGGGCGTTCACGGGGCCAGAGCTGGCGGTGCCCCAGCAGCGGTACTGGCTTGAGCCGCCAGAGCCACTCCTGGAGTCATCGACTTCCCAGCCGAAGCGCTCCTGCTCAAGATCGTGCAACCAGCGCTGCCAGCGCGCCCAGAGGTGATCCCAGTGCTCCTGGCTGAGCGTGCCCACCGGTTGGGCCAGCAGCTCCGCCGCCGGCTCCGGCGCCCCATCGACCAGTTGCAGCGCCAGGGCCGGACTGATTCCCTGGTAGGTCTGCCGCAGGGCCTGGCGCAGGGACACGGGCACCAGCTGCAGCCGCCGCCGCCAGTGCTCCTGGGATTCTTCGAGGCTGGGGGGATCCGACTGCAGGGCCGGTGGTCGTCCGTAGCTGGAGCCGCTGGCGATCGGCCGAAGCCGTGATTGCTGCTCCCTCACCTGGCGAGCCAGGCTCACCACCCGTCCCTGGGCATCAAGCAGGAACACGTTGCTGTGGCGGCCCATCAGTTCCACCACCAGACGGCGGCCACTGGCCTCCCCGGGCCGGGGTGCGAAATGCAGATCCACCACCCGCTCGAAGCCCTCCTGCTCGATCGCCACCAGGGCCAGCCCCCCCAGGCCGTGCTGCAGCACGCGGGCCAGGGTGCTGCCGTCACCCTGTTTCGGCGGCGGATCGATCGCCAGCAGCCGGGGGGCCGCCGCCAGCCAGCTGATCTCCAGCCAGCGCATCCCGCTCAGACCACGCAGCCCCAGCTGCAGGGTGTGGGGATTGGGCTGCTGGGCCTTCTCGAAGCGGGCCGGCACCAGCAGGGGACGCAGCTCCGCCAGCACCGCCCGCAAGGTGGTGAGGTCCATGGCCTGGATGGCTGGGCTCGGCTGGGTCTGGGGCGCCATGGGCTGCCGCTCCACGCCGGAGCGTGCGGTGGGATCCCACTACTCTGCTGGCCAGCCGAAGACCTTCATGGGATCGACTTCAACGCCAGGACGGCTCACCGTGATCAGCGGCCCCAGTGGTGTGGGCAAGGGCACACTCGTGGCGTCTCTTCTGCAGCGCCATCCCGGCCTCTGGCTTTCGGTGTCGGCCACCACCCGGGCACCCAGACCCGGAGACATCGATGGGGTCACCTATCGCTTTCTCGATCGCGAGCGCTTCGAGGCTCAGGTTCAGGCGGGTGGCTTCCTGGAGTGGGCTGAGTTCGCTGGCTATCTCTACGGCACGCCGCGGGGCCCTGTGGAGGACCATCTGGCCCAGGGACGATCGGTGTTGCTGGAGATCGAACTGGAGGGGGCCCGTCAGGTGCGGCGTAGTTTTCCGGACGGGTTTCAGGTGTTCATCAAGCCCCCCAGCTTCGAGGAGCTGGAGCGGCGCATCCGTGGGCGGGGCACCGAGCGCGAGGAGGCCATTCAGCGGCGGCTCGGCCGCGCCCACCAGGAGCTCGAGGCTGAAGCGGAATTCGATGCGGTGCTGGTGAACGGCGACCTGGATCAGGCGATCTCCAACCTGGAGGAGTTGCTCAACCTCGGTTGATCCAGGTCCATCCAGGTGGCGACTTTCTCGAAGGACGCGAATCTGCGCCAGCAAAAACGGCCCTTTCGGGCCGCTGGTGACTTGGCTTGGGCCGAGAGGCTCGGTCTGAGCGGGCCGGCGCTGGTGAGGCTCTGGACTCAGAGGGGATGGAAGAGCAGGTCGGGGAAGAAGCGGTTGAACTCGATCATGATCCCGGCGGTGATCGAGAACCAGATGGCGGCGAACACCGGGGCGGTGGTCAGAAATTTCTTCATGGAGGCAACCCCTGAGAGGGGCTGGGAGAAGGTGGAGAGCGGTTGGAGTTGAGGCAACAGGCCGGCGGCCATCGCCAGGCCGACCTGGAGCGAACCCTCAAATCCTCAGCGAGGCGAGATGGTGATCTTGGAGTCAGACTCCAGCAACTTGCCGCTGGTGAACTCGCCGAAGGCGGCCAGGGGCCAGGTGGCGGCGGCCAGGGTGCTCTTGAGGGCGAGGGGAAGATCGATCTGGATCTCACGCATGGTGGCGTCCTTGCTGCCGCGGATCGCCTGCAGGTAGGAGCGGCCAGCCCAGCCGATGCAGCCAGCGATGTAGAGGAAAGCGATGCCGGGGATCATGAAATCGCCCGCATGGCTCCAGCGGCCATCCACGATCAGGTGGGGCAGCCCATCAGGACCGCAGACGGCCTGGCTGTACATCTCGAAGCGTGCCTGGGCCTGCGGTGTGGCCGCGGCGCTGGCCCGCTCCTGGAAGCGTGAGCTCTCAGAACAGGGGGTGAGCCCAGCCACGTCGGCGTTGGCCACGGAGGCGAAGCCGAACAGCAGCAAGGCGGAAATCAGAACGGCGAAAAGACGGCGCATCGTGTCCGGTTCCGGGGAAAGCCCTGCCGGAAGGCAGGATGTCACTCGCGGACAGTAGGGGACTTCCCTGGAGCCCATGCCCACCATTCTGGCCGTCGAAACAAGTTGTGACGAGTCCGCCGCCGCCGTTGTGCGCGATCGTCAGGTGCTGGCCAGTGCTGTGGCCTCCCAGGTGGAGGAGCACGCCCGCTGGGGGGGCGTGGTGCCGGAAATCGCCTCCAGGCGCCACGTGGAGGCCCTGCCCCAGCTGGTGGAGCGGGTGATGGCTGAGTCGGACCTGAGCTACGGCGATCTCGATGGCATCGCCGCCACGGTGGCGCCGGGTCTGGTGGGGGCCCTTCTGGTGGGATCGGTCACCGGCCGTACCCTCGCCCGCCTGCACGACCTGCCCTTCCTGGGGGTGCACCACCTGGAGGGTCACCTCTGCTCGGTGCAGCTGGGGGAGCCCCTGCCGCCAGGCCCCTACCTGGTGTTGCTGGTCAGTGGCGGTCACACCGAGCTGGTGCGGGTGGAGGGGGTCGGGGCGTACCAGCGGCTCGGGCGCAGCCATGACGACGCGGCCGGGGAGGCCTTCGACAAGGTGGCGCGGCTGATGGGACTGGGTTATCCCGGCGGCCCCGCCATCCAGGCGGCGGCTGCCGCCGGCGATCCCGAGCGCTTCCCCTTGCCCAAGGGACGGGTGTCCAGGCCTGAGGGTGGCTTCCATCCCTACGACTTCAGTTTCAGTGGTCTCAAAACCGCGGTGCTGCGGCTGGTGCAGCGCCTGGAGCAGGAGCCCCAGGCGCTGCCGCTGGCCGACATCGCCGCCAGTTTCGAGCGGGTGGTGGTGGACGTCCTGGTGGAGCGGAGCTGCCGCTGCGCCCTGGATCAGGGGCTGGACACCGTGGTGCTGGTGGGCGGGGTGGCAGCCAACCGCCGCCTGCGCCAGGCCATGGAGGAACGCTGCGATGCCCTCGGCCTGCACTGGCGTGTCGCTCCCCTGGCCTACTGCACGGACAACGCCGCGATGATCGGCGTGGCGGCCGCGGCCCGTCTGGCCGGCGGGGCCCGCAGCGGCTGCGATCTGGGGGTACTGGCACGGCTTCCGCTCGAGCAGGCCGGCAGCCTTTACGAAACACGGTCCGGTTGTTAATCCCTTTAGAGTGTTTTCAACTCTGTCTTGAGACGAGAACAGATGGCCCCTGCTGAGATCAGCGAGAACCGGCTTGAGCCCGTCGATGTCGATCCCCAGGAACTCAACGCCTGGCGACGTGGCTTCACCCCCCAGGCTGAGATCTGGAACGGACGCCTGGCCATGCTTGGCCTGTCCCTGGGTCTGGCCAGTCTGCTGCTGATCCGTCTGGCCACCCGCTCCTGAGCGGCAACCGCGGCCGGATCAGCTGAAACACCGGATCAGCTGACCCGGCCGCGCAATGTCTGGGCCAGTTCGTTCGGCTTGAGGCTGTGGGAGAGGGCTTCCTGGGGGTCCACCGCTCCTTCTTCCACCAGCGCTGCCAGAGACTGATTGATTGTCTGCATCCCGTCAAAGGCGCTGCGGGCCATGATCTGTTCCACTTCATCGAGATCCCCCCGCTGGATGTAATCGCGGCAGGCTTCAGTGTTGACCAACAGATCGTGATAGGCCGTGCGACTCCCACCCCGGGTGCGGATCAGCCCCTGGGAGATTACCGCCAGCAGGGATTCCGCCAGCTCCCGGCGCATCTGCTCCTTGCTCTGCGGATCAAATAGTCCCATCACCCGATCGACCGAGCGCACCGCTGAATTGGTGTGGAGGGTGCCGAACACCAGGTGGCCGGTCTGAGCCGCTTCGAGGGCGGTGGAGAGGGTGTCTCGGTCGCGGATTTCACCGATCAGGATTACATCGGGATCTTCCCGCAGCGCCGCTCTCAGTGCCGTGTGGAAGTGCTTGGTGTGATGCCCCACCTGCCGCTGCCGGATCAGGCTGGTGCGGCTGGTGTGAACGAATTCCACCGGATCTTCAACCGTGATGACGTGTTTGGCAGCGGTTCTGTTGATCCAGTCGATCATGGCGGCAAGGGTGGTGCTCTTACCGCAGCCTGTGGGTCCGGTCATCAACACCAGCCCCTTCGGATAGGTGGCCAGCTCTTTCAGCACCGGCGGCATGGCCAGTTGATCCAGGCTCGGCACCTCGAGGGGGATCAGCCGCAGCACCATCGCCGGGCCGCGCACGCTCTCCAGCAGGTTGATGCGGATGCGCGCAAAGGGGAAGGAGTGGGCCCCGTCGAAGTCGAGGTCGTTGCCGAAGCGATCCAGGTCGGTGGGCTGCAGGATCTCCTCCAGCCAGCGCCGGAATTGCTCCCGGTCTGTGATGGGCCAACCCGTGGTCAGGATGATCCCCTGGCCTCGGAAACGCGGTGATTCACCGACTCCGAGATGCACATCGGAGTAACCCCTGGCTTCGGCGATCGCCACGATGGCTTCAAGGCTGGCTGGCAGATCGCCAAAGGTGGGTTGTGCGGGTTCCGGCGTGGGATCGAACGAAGCCACTGGTGAGGGCGCCGGCGGAGGTGGGGGCGGCAGCCTGACGGCTGTGGCCTCGACCATGGCCTGGGGAGCGCTGTTGCTCTCGAGCGGGTTCACGGGTTGGGTGCGGCCATCGCGCTCAGCATTGCTCGAAACTCAGCCCCTGTCATGCAGGCGCCTCAGGGCCCCTTCCCTAGGATCCCAGCCACCGCCTCGCCCCCTTGACCGCCACCGCACCGCTCGTGAGCATCGTGCTGGGCACCCGGCCAGAAGCGATCAAACTGGCACCGGTGATCCTGGCGTTCCAGCGTGATCCAGGCTTCCGCACCCGGGTGGTGCTCACGGGTCAGCACCGGGAGATGGTGGCCCAGGTGATGGATCTGTTCGGGCTCGCCCCCGACCGCGACCTGGCCCTGATGGCCCCGAAGCAGACCCTCACCCATGTCACCTGCGCGGCCCTGCAGGGCCTGCGCGAGGAGTTCCTGGAGCATCGCCCCGAGCTGGTGCTGGTCCAGGGCGACACCACCACCGCCTTCGCTTCGGCCCTGGCGGCTTTCTACGAGCAGATCCCCGTGGGCCATGTGGAGGCCGGGCTGCGCACCGACAACCTGCTTGACCCCTTCCCGGAGGAGGCGAACCGGCGCCTGATCTCCCAGGTGGCCCAGTTGCACTTCGCTCCCACCAGCGTCTCCGAAGCGAACCTGAAGGCGTCCGGCGTGGTTGGGGAGATCCTGGTCACAGGCAACACAGTGATCGACGCGCTGCTGCTGATGGCCGCATCGGCCCCCCTGCCCCAGGTCCCAGGCCTCGACTGGGAGAGGCAGCGGGTGATCCTGGCCACCGTCCACCGCCGTGAGAACTGGGGGGAGCGGCTCAGCAGCATCGGGCGGGGGTTCCGCCAGCTGCTGGATCGCCATCCCGACACGGCCCTGCTGCTGCCCTTGCACCGCAACCCCACGGTCCGGGAGCCCTTGCAGGAGCTGTTGGGCGATCATCCCCGCGCTCATCTCTGCGAACCGCTCGACTACGACCAGCTGGTGGGGGCGATCCGGGGCTGCACGCTGCTGCTCTCCGATTCCGGTGGTCTGCAGGAGGAGGCACCGGCTCTGGGCAAGCCGGTGCTGGTGCTTCGGCGCACCACGGAGCGGCCCGAAGCGGTCACGGCCGGAACGGCGCGCCTGATCGGAACCGACAGCGAATCGATCGTCAACGAAGGCAGTCGGCTGCTCGATGATCCCGAGGCTTATGCGGCCATGGCCCAGGCCCATAACCCCTTCGGCGATGGTCAGGCCAGCGGTCGGATCCTCGAGGCCAGCCGCAGCTTCCTGAACGGAGGCCGGAGCTGACCGGGGGCCCAGACGCTCTCAGGAACCCCGTTTCTTCGCCCAGGGGGGGAGGTCGATGAACACCCTGGTGCCTTCCTCGAGACCCGTGATGATCTGTGTGTCGCGGCCGCTGCTCGAGCCCAGGGTCACCGGCTGAAAGCGGGGCTGGTTGTCCTTGCCCACCAGCAGCACGCCTGGCCGCCCTTCCTCCGTGACGACCGCCACAGTCGGCACAAGGGTCTGTGGGGGAAGGCTGCCGGTCTGAAAGTCGATGTCGGCGGTCATGCCGATGCGCAGAAGGTTGTTGGGATCGCTGAGGGCGAGTTTCACCTCGAACGACGTGACGTTGTTGTTCTTCACCGCCCGCGGGGCCACCTGGACCACCCGGGCGGCGAACCGCTTGTCGGGGAAGGCATCCGCCCTCACGCTGGCGCTCTGACCAATACTGATCCGGCCGATGTCGTTCTCGGGCACCTTGGCGACCACCTCCATCCCCTGGGCCAGCTCCACCACCGAGGAACTGGAGGCGCCGGCGTTGGCCGAGGCGGAGGTGGTGGGGGTCACGAAGGCGCCGGGATCGGCGAATCGCTGGGTGATCACCCCGTCGAAGGGGGCCCGGATCGTGAGCTCATCGCGTTCCACCGTGCGCTGATTGAAACGCTTGCGGGCCACGTCCAATGAGGCCCGGGCCGTGAGGGCACGGGTGCGGAAGGACACGATGTCGTCTTCGCTGATGGCCCCCTCCTCGAACAGCTTTTTGCGGCGTTCGTAGTCGGAGCGGGCGCGGCTCTCTTCCGCCTCAGCCAGGCGAACCTGGGCCCCCAGTTCCAGCTCCCGCTGGCTCAGATCACCGCTGTCCATCTGGGCGATGGGCTGGCCCTTGCTCACCCGGTCGCCCTCATCCACGAACAGCGATTCAAGAACCCCACCGCGCTTGGGGCTCACGTTGACACTGCGTCCTGCCTCCAGCTCGCCGCTGGCGCTCACCACTCCCGGCAGGGTGCCTCGCTTGGCCACGACGGTGTAGTCGGCCAGATTGCTGCGCTTGGCGGCCTGACGCTGTCGCTGCCAGACGGTCACACCTCCCACCACCACCAGCAGGGCCACGGCCCCGGCCGCCAGCCGCCCCCAGCGGCGGCGGGGAGCCAGGCCGCCAACCCCAGTTGGGGTCATGGTCACGCTGGGAGACAGCGGAGACTCGGGAGGCTTCGTGGCTGGGGGTTGTTCGAGCATCCGCGTGGCGATGGCCGTGCTCCATTGACTGGGACCAGTCTTCCTGGTGTCGCCCCCAACTGTGGCCCCGGTCCCTGGAGGGTGCCCCTCTAGATTTCGCCCCATGCTCAAAGCCGGAATCGTGGGGCTGCCCAACGTGGGCAAATCCACCCTGTTCAACGCCCTGGTGGCCAACGCCCAGGCCCAGGCGGCCAATTTCCCGTTCTGCACGATCGAGCCGAATGTGGGCGTCGTTGCGGTTCCCGATCCGCGGCTGAAGATGCTCTCGGATGTGTCCAGCTCCCGCGAGATCGTCCCCACCCGGGTGGAGTTCGTCGACATCGCCGGCCTCGTGAAAGGCGCCAGCCAGGGAGAGGGCCTGGGCAACAAGTTCCTCGCCAACATCCGCGAGGTGGACGCGATCGTGCACGTGGTGCGCTGCTTCGAGGACGACGACGTGATTCACGTGTCTGGGGATGTGGATCCGGTGCGGGACGCCGAGGTGATCAATCTGGAGCTGGGCCTGGCGGATCTGGGCCAGATCGAGAAGCGCCGCGAACGGCTGAAGAAGCAGGCGCGTACCAGCAAGGAGGCACAGGTTGAGGATGCCGTCCTCGCGCGGATCCAGGCCGAGCTGGAGCAGGGCGGTGCCGCCCGCAACGTGGAGCTGGGGGAGGAGGAGGCGCCCATGCTGAAGCCCCTGGGGCTACTTACCGCCAAGCCGATCATTTACGCCACCAACGTCTCGGAAGACGACCTGGCGCAGGGCAATCCCTTCAGCCGCGCCGTGGAGGAACTGGCCCGCAAGGAAGGTGCCGGCGCCGTGCGTATCTCGGCCCAGGTGGAGGCGGAGCTGATCGAGCTGGGCGAGGCCGAGCGTGCCGATTACCTCGAGGGCCTCGGGGTGAGCGAGGGCGGGCTTCAGAGCCTGATCCACGCCACCTACGGCCTGCTGGGCCTGCGCACTTACTTCACCACCGGTGAGAAGGAAACCCGCGCCTGGACAATCACCGCCGGTATGACCGCCCCCCAGGCCGCCGGGGTGATCCACACCGACTTCGAGCGGGGATTCATCCGCGCCCAGACCGTGGCCTATGCCCAGCTGCTGGAGGCCGGCTCCCTTCCGGAAGCCCGCAACCGCGGCTGGCTGCGCAGCGAGGGCAAGGAGTATGTGGTTCAGGAAGGCGACGTGATGGAGTTTCTCTTCAACGTCTGACGACATGCTGCGATGGCAAGGGTGGCGAGCTGCCACTGAGCGCATGCTTCATCCTGTAGATCGTGTCAACTTTTTCTGCAGGTTCAGGCTGGCCACTTCGTATCCAGCTGTCGCATAAAGCTGCAAAGCAGTCTTGTTGGAGTTGAACACATGCAAGACAATGGCCCCCACCCCCCGGGCCGGTTCTGAGAACACATCGACCTCGATCGCGCGCATCAGCGCCTTTGAGGCCCAGAAGGTCATCCAGGTCTGCAGGATATGTTCAGGATTCAGCGGCAGATTCATGGATCCCTGGTTGCCTGAATCCTTCATTCTCGATGCAGAGATCAAGACCATTCCAGAGCGGGAAGATCTCGGAAGGCCTGGCGCACGCCTGCACTCCAGCCGGTGCTCAGGGTGGAGAAGTAGGAGTCGCCGTCGTGGAAGCGGCGTCTGTGGTGAATCGCCAGGCTGTCGCGCTCATAACAGATCAGGTCGATCGGCATGCCCACCGAAAGATTGCTGCGCATGGTGGAATCGAAGGACACCAATACGCACTTGGTGGCATCGGCCATTGTCGTGGTTGGGGTGATCACACGGTCGATGATCGGCTTGCCGTATTTCGCCTCGCCGGTCTGCAGGAAGGGCGTGTCGTCGCCGGCTTCGATGAAGTTGCCTTCGGCGTAGATGCGGAACAGCCGCGGGGCTTCTCCCTTGATCTGGCCGCCCAGAATGAATGAGGCGTTGAATGTCACCGCATTGCCCTCCAGGAAGGGGGCATCGCGATGTTCGATCTCGCGCATCACATCCGACACCAGCACGGCCACATCGAACAGGGTCTGGGCGGTCCACAGGGTCATGGCGCCGTCGTTGCGGCTGGCCCGTTGCTTCAGCAGACTTACCACCGCCTGGGTGCCGGCCAGGCTGCCGGAACTGAGCAGCACGATCACCCGATCCCCGGGACGCTCGAAGGTGCTCATCTTGCAGAACCTGGCGAAATCATCGACACCGGCGTTGGTGCGTGAATCGGAGGCCATCACAAGGCCCTCCTGCAGCAGCATGCCCACGCAATAGGTCACGGCCAGGTCTTCGCTTGGGTGAATCCATTGTTGCGGCGGACAGGCTCCGGCGTCTGTGCCGGCCGGCCCCGGCAAGGGGGGACAATGGGATCAGCAGCAATGGCCGGTGATGCCCTCATCCCAGACGTCCCCCGCCAACGATCCAGAAGCGCCCATCGATCCGGCCGCTCCAGCCGATCACCCCCACAACTTCGACGTCCAGAAGGAACTGCACCAGCGGATCCGCAACGACCCCGACTACGACGACTGGGAATACGGCACCGAGCCTCTCCCCCATGAGTCGGAGGCCTGGATCCGTGCCCAGAAGGCCAAGGCCCAGGCCAAGGACACCTGAGCGACGTCACGCGCCCTCAGGTGTCTGGGTCTGGTTGGATCCGCCGTTGACTGGGGTGGGGATGGAAGCGGTTCAGTTTCCCCACCAGCAGCAGCCCGAGCAGGCTAAGCAGTGTCATCAGCAGCCACAGGCCGGCTCCATGCCGCTGGCTCTCCAGCAACCAGCCCCCCATCAGGGGGGCCACGAAGGAGCTGATGGCGAAACACTGGGAGAACAGGGCCAGGGCCATCCCCTGGTGCGACGCCGGCGTGACCTCGATCACCGCTTCGCTGGCCGTGGGGAGGAAGGCCGCCGCCGCTGCCGCCAGGGGCACCTGGGCCATCACCAGCAGGGACAGGCTCTGCCAGCCCAGGGCAGAGAGGGCCAGCAGCAGGCTGCCGAAGGCAAAGCCCAGCAGGCTCCAGCCCAGCCCGAAAGACACAGGCCGCTCCGCCAGCCAGCGCCCCAGGGGCCACTGGAACAGCAGCAGCAAGCTGAGCTGCAGGCCCAGCAGCAGGGCTCCGAGGCTCTCGCTCAGCGGCGCACGCTCCAGTCCACCCCGCACCAGATCCAGCGGCAAGGCGCTCTGCAGCAGCGACACCATCGCCGTGGCCAGCAGCGTCACCCCCAGCAGTGGCAGCAGGGGTTTCACCAACCGGCGCCAGGGGAGCCTGCGATCCTGGTCGCCCGCGGGCACCGCCACGGGCAGGGGTGAGCGCAGCAGCAGGCTGATCACCACCACCATGCAGGTGATGTCGACCAGATAGATGCCGCGCAGGTGCCGGCTGCCGGCCAGCAGGGCTCCCAGGAGCACCCCCAGGGCCACGCCCAGGGCATCACCGGTTCGTACCAGGGCATAGGCACGGCTGCTGGACTGGGGCGGCGCACTCAGGGGCACCGCCAGCTCGATGGCCGGCCAGTAGATCCCCATCGCCGTGCCGAGAAGCACTTGCCCCAGCACAAAGGCGGTGAAGGTTTCCGCGCTGAACAGCCGGCTGTCGGCCAGCACCGAGATCAGTGCCGCCAGCAGGACCGGCCGGGTGGTGCTGAGGCCATGGTCGAGCCACCAGCCGCTCAGCAGCCGACCCAGGGTGCCGGCCAGCGCCGCCGCGGCCAGACCCTGACCCACCGCCAGGGCTGAGAACTGTGCCTGGTGGAACACCACCGGGGTGAGATAGAGGATCCCCCCGGCCCCGAAGCTGCCCACCAGGCGGATCACGGTGAGTTCGCGCAGCGGCGCGGGAAACTGGAGCCACCAGATTGGTTGGCTTGCTCCTGCCTGCGGCTCTGTCACAACACGTCCGTCGGGGGCTGGCACTCCTGACCAGTCTGCTGGTGGGCTCGGGAACGCCACTGCTGGCGGAGTCGGCCCGGGCGGCCGACCGGCTGGATGTGCAGCTCGATGGCCTCTCGCTGCCCCTCGACCTGCACCAGCTCGATGCCTGGAGCCGGGATCCGAAGGGCAGCCGCAATGAACTGGCCATCTGGTTCGAACTGCTCGACGAGAGCAGCCGCGACGATCTGGTGACCCTGCTGCGATCACCCCTGCTGCCTGATCGGGGCTTTGCTCTGCAGTTGCTGCAGAGCTGGGCGGGCCGCCAGGTGCTGGAGGCGGTGGGGGAACTGTTCGCCGGAGGGAAGCCCGGCAGCGGTGTGTTGCTGCTGACCACTCTGCGGGAGCGTCTGCAGCGGCCCGAGCCGATCCGGTTCGTGGAACTGCTGCTCGAGGTGCCCACGCCCCAGCTCACCCTTGATCTCGATGGGCTGCTGCAGCTCGCTGCCCTCTGGCGGCATCAGCTGGAGGAGCAGACCCTGGCGCTGGAGCGGCTGCGGGATCTGCCGCTGCGCATTCGGGAGGATTCCGATACCAGTACACGACTGGCGGCGATTCATCCCGATCTCAGGCCCAGAACCATCGCCCTGACGGTGGCCCACAGATCAGCACCGCTGGAGTTGGAACTCTGGCCGGCCGTCAAGCCCCGCCAGGGCTCCTGGGTGGTGCTGATGCCGGGACTCGGTGGCAGCAGTGCCCAGCTCGGCTGGTTGGCCCAAGGCCTGGCGGCCCGGGGCTGGCCGGTGGTGCTGATCGAGCACCCAGGCAGCAACGAGACGGCGGTGCGCCAGATGCTCGATGGCCAGCGGCCCCCACCCGGGGCTGAAACCCTGCCCGATCGTCTGGCTGATGTGGAGGCGGTGCTGGCGGCGGAACGGCAGGGGCAGATCCCCCGTCTTGGCCCCTCGGTGGTGCTGATGGGCCACTCCCTGGGAGGGCTTTCAGCGCTGCTGGCG
>NZ_JAGQBY010000050.1:0-17810 GCF_024345875.1 Synechococcus sp. EJ6-Ellesmere | reverse complement strand
ACAGGTGATCGCAGCGCTCCCCAGCGGATCGCCGACGAGGAGACCATCCAGGCGGGACCCCTGTCGCCGATCAAGGGGTCGTTCTTCGCCAGAGCAGGCGGGACCGGGTTCCAGCGACCCTTCGAGCTGGCCACGGTGCGCCTGCGCAACATGACCGAAGTGCTGGGCCACTTGCGCACCTATGTGCCGCGCGACGACTTCCTCACCCAGCGGGGCGGCACCTTCCTGCTGGACACCGACGACACGCTGCTCTACAGCTACCGGGACCGCGGCATCCTCGGCTTTTCGGCGACCATGGCAAGGCCGCTCAGCTTCCTGGATCCATTGCTCAGCTGATGGTTCTGCTGATCGGTGGATGATCACGTGAGACAACACACGAAGGTCCTGGATAATGCGCCTCATCACGCTTGATTCATTCATGCCTCGTCCCCGTGTTCGGCTTGCGCTTGGCCTGTTTGTGGCTCTGCTGATCGGCCTGGTCAGTCATCCACAGCTGGCTGCTCACAGCGCTGAGCCCGGGACGGTCCGGGCCGCTCCTGTGCGGGGTTCCGTGGCGATGATCAAGGGAGAGGGCGGAAATATCGGAGTGCTCACCGGCTCGGAAGGCACCCTGCTGGTGGATGCCAAGTTCGCCCGGTTGGCTACACCGGTGCGGGCGGCCGTCAGGTCTTTGGGTGGCACAGATCCGTCCTGGCTGATCAACACGCACTTCCATCACGACCACACCGACGGCAACGCAGGCTTTGCCCGCAGTGGCGCCACGATCGTGGCCCAGAAGAATGTGCGCAAGCGTCTGGCTGAGGGCTCCAGGATCCCGGCATTCGAGAGGGTGACCCCGCCGGCTCCGCCCGAGGCCCTGCCGGTGCTGACCTTCGAGAACACTCTGCGGCTGCATCTCGATGACGAGACCATCGACCTGTTACACCTGCCTGGCGCCCACACTGACGGAGATGCCATCGTGCACTTCAACACAGCCGACGTGATTCACACCGGTGATGTGTGGTTCAACGGCATGTACCCATTCATCGACACCGCCAATGGCGGCAGCCTCTCTGGGGCGATCGCCGGAGTGGATCGTGTGCTTGCCCTTGCAGGACCAGAGACCCGCATCATCCCGGGGCATGGGGTCGTGGGGGGAAAAGCTGAGTTGGAGAGCTATCGCACCATGCTGGTCACCTCCCGGAAGCGTCTGTCAGCCCTGAAACAGCAAGGATTGAGTGCCGAGCAGGCTGTAGCCGCTCAACCCCTGGTGGATCTGGAGGAGAGCTGGGGGAAGGGTTTGTTCACGGGCGACCGCTGGATCGCAGTGATCTGGGAGGGGGTGTGAGGTCATGCCTCATCCGGAGGAGTCCAACCGCGCTGGCGAACCCTCTGGGCTCTAGAACCTCCTGATCGAGACAGGGGCACTCTTAGGTGTTTCTTCTGATTGTGCTGTAGCTGGTCATTCCTCTGGCATCTATCTGGTAGAGGGCAGGGCTGATGGCACCTCGATTGGCCTGCCATGATCAGCCTGGAAGAGACGAAAGCCCAGCAGCATACTCTACGTCAGAGGTGTCATCATCTTTCCCGAAAGCAGGGGGGAACAGAGAGAACTAGCTCAGATCAGCAGTCTAATCCTAAAATCAATTGCTCAACTCAAATAAAATGGAATTGTACAGCACACAGATCCTTGAAACAGTTGCCGTCTTGCTTGCCTCCGCCGTGGCAAGACGAATCATCGTCGCCGCAATCAAAGCCGCTCAGCGAAAATACTCATACGGAAATCCCAGGGCCACAGTGATCGTTAAGATCCTAGACTTTCTGCTCTTCTTTATAATTGTTGGCGGCTTTCTCTCAATCTGGGGCGTTGAACGATCTGAGTTGATCTTCTTCTTATCATCAATGCTGACAATTCTTGGAATCGCCTTCTTTGCGCAATAGTCAATTTTGTCAAATATTACGTCAACGACAATTATCTTCTTTGCTCATCCCGCCGGCATTGGCGATAAGGTGAAAATTCTTGATGTGGAATTTGCCGTAGAAGGCACGATCATCGATATTGGGCTATTCTTTATCATTTTACAGGGTGAAGACGGATCCGTGCTCTCAATTCCAAACAACTTATTCATGCAAAAAGCAGTTGTCAGAGAAGACAGATCGAGACCCAGTTCAAAGACGAAAGAGGCTTGAGACAAAGATTGCCTCAGTATCAGTCGATGCGGCGACGGGATCTCTCCATGACGAGAACAGCAGCGCACTCCATTAGCAAAGCAGCTGGTGTCTATGCCAGCTCCCGTCAGAAAGAGGATCAGCTCGAGGTGAACAATTTGCCCTTCGACCTTGCCAGGCCGGAGGTCTGTTCCTAGAGCAAGTGCATCTGCTGTGAATGTCCATGCAACTCCAAGCCAAAAACCTTTCCCAACGACTCGTTCTCGGTGGTGTTGCGGCCCTGCTGTGCGCGACGTTGCCGATCCAGGCCCAGGACCGCGTGCCGGTCGAAGCGGTGCGCGCCATCAACATGGCCCGCACCCGTGCCGTGAAGATCAACGGAGGGCTCGAGGCCTACCGCCCCGCCAGTTGCATGTTCGCCACCGCGGACCCAGACAACCCCTGTATGGTCAGCAACGACAGCGATGGTTTCATCTTCCGCTTCCTGGGCGGCCCCCCCGCCTGGCAGGAGCGGGACCTGCCTCCCACCCTGGAAACGGAGATCAAGATCTCCCCGGACGGCCGCGAGGTGGAGGAGTTGATCTATAACGGGCCGCCCCGTTGATGGGGCCGACCCGCCATAGCACCCTGCCGCCTAACTTGCGTGCTTCAAGAATCAGGTTGAACGGCGTTTCAGCAGCGCGGCGAACACGTCTGAAGCCAGCCTCCCGCAACACTTCGGACAATCGTGCCTCGCCCGCCTGGGCGCCAAGGGCCAGACCGACATCCTGCGAATTGGAACAAGGCCTGCACACCGCCGTTGGCGCGGCGTAGTACAGACGACTGACCGGATTGAGATTTCAGATTGGAGTGCGAGGTCTGTGGCCGGCGGCCTGCGTTTCAGCAGGTCGCACGCCGCCTGATCGTATGGAGCAATTGAACATGGCAAGACCTGGATCATCCCGAACCACAATTTTGCGAAGGTGGTCCACGCACTGGTACCAGTAGGGCACAATGATCTGGAGTCCCAGATTTGATCTACACCACAAGAAAGGCATGCAATGGCAGACTATCGCTTCCGTTGGACACGACTTCTGACCATGACCAAGACCAAAGAGACAACGGTTGAGCCATTTCAGCCGTTTACAGGCCGTCGGATCGCTGGCCTTGGTCTGGCGGTCGCCAGCGGCCTGCTGCTGGGCTGGCCTGCCGCTGGCCTGGCCCAGGCCGAGCCTCGTTGCACTTTCCTCAACCCGATCGGGGGCAACGGCATGAGCCCGATCGTGGCCAAGTCGGTGGGACGGGGCAAGCTGTTCGGCAAGTCGAACTGGAACACTGATTTCATCGTCGATAAGCCCTTCACCAGCTTCAAGTTCTTCTTCACCGCCAACTCCTCCGACGCCGGTGCCAAGTACCCCGTGGAGGCCTTCATGAAATTCAGCGATGGCAGCTCGCTTCAAGTAGTGAATGAAACAATGAATCCTCCGATCGGCACCGGCCGCATGTTCGGCCCATTCCCAGCCATCGAGGGCAAGCAGGCCAGCCAGATGAACTTCAAGGTGGGAGCCAGCAAGGACCCCGGCGCCCTGGGGTTCAGCTACCGCATCTCCGTCCAGGGCTGCCTCTGATCCAGTCCCTGAGCATCAGCCGCATACCCTCAGGCCAACAACACAACCCCTTGATGACGTCGCCCTCGAGACGCTCCTTCCGCATCAAAGGAACCGCCACCACCTTTCTGGCCGTCGTGGTCACCAACCTGGGGGCCATGGCCCGCTCGGAGGGCTTCAGCCTGAACAGCCCCGAGATCAAGGCCAACGGCACCATCGCCGCAAAGCACGTGTTCAACGGCTTCGGCTGCACCGGGGAGAACATCTCCCCGGCACTGAGCTGGAGTCAGGCCCCGCCCCAGACCCAGAGCTTCGCCCTGCTGGTTCACGACGGCGATGCCCCCACAGGAGGCAGCGGTTGGTGGCACTGGCTGGTGGTGGACATCCCCGCCAGCAGCTCCAAGCTGCTGGCGGGCGCGGGCCGCGCTGACGGCATGAGTCTTCCCCAAGGCGCCCGCCAGATCCGCACCGACTACGGCAGCCCCGGCTGGGGCGGGCCATGCCCGCCGGTGGGCAACGCCCCCCACCGCTACACCTTCACCCTGCACGCCCTCAAGGTGAAGCGCCTTGAGCTGCCGCCCGACCCTTCGGCGGCCCTGGTGGGCTTCATGGTCAACAGCCAGAGCCTGGGCAAGGCCTCCTTCACCGCCCTCTACGGCCGTTAGTCAGCCGAGATACCAGGCCAGCACTGCGCCCAGCTGGCCGACGATGCCCTTACCTGTGAGCCACTCGCCCACGATGGCGGCGCTGAAGCCCAGCATCGCCACCCGGCCATTGAGGAGTTCCACCCCGGCCAGGGCGGTGGTGTTCCAGGGCCGGTTGGTGGTGAGCCCTTCGCCGAATTTCTCCACCGGTTCGTAGCGGAAGTCGTTGCTGCTCATGGCTGGTGGCTCATCGGTTCCTGCTCACAGGTGGTCGTTCACGCCAGCCAGGGTTCTGGCCCGAGGCAGCTTATGGGTTTCGGCGCGGAACCCGCCAGCCTCAGCAGACCAGCAGCAGCAAGCGGTTGCCCTCCGGATCACACAGCCAGGCTTCGGCACCGAAGGATTCCAGCCGGGGAGCCTCCTGAGCCGTGGCCCCCAGGTCCACGGCCTTCGTCACCCAGGCCTGGAGATCGTGCAGGCGATCCTCTGCCGAGCTGGAGCGTTGCAGACAGAGGGCCAGGCGGCCTGTGCTGCGGGGCTGGGGCCGTCTCGAGGAGGGGGCATAGATCTCGAGCCGGCCGCCACCGGGCCAGGCCAGCCGCCAGTGCTGGGACTGGAGTCCTTGCTGGGCGCGGGTGTCGAGCAGGGCGGAGTAGAACCCAGCCAGGCGATCGGGCTGATCGGCCGCCAGCACCAGGGTGGTGTGGGTCTGGGCGGTGGTCATTCCGTCTGTGGTGAACGAAGGGGGACACTCTGGACCGGCAGCGGCAGCATGGAGCCGCAGCGGCAGTGACCCGACCATGGCGCCAACCCTCACCCGACGTCAGGTTCTCGGCCTGGGGGGACTGGCCCTGGGGGCGGCCGCGGCGAGCGCTGCTGGTCTGGGGTTGCCCCCCCGCGGCGACCGGCGTCTGGTGCTGATCAGTGATCTGAACGCCAGCTACGGCTCCACCAGTTACATCCCCGAGGTGGGCCAGGGGATCGCCCTGATCCCCTCCCTGCGCCCGGATCTGGTGGTCTGCGCCGGCGACATGGTGGCCGGCCAGAAGGCAAGCCTGGACACCGCCCAGCTGCAGGCCATGTGGGCCGGGTTCGATCGCCAGGTGCTCAGGCCCCTGCGGCGGGCGGGCCTGCCCTTCGTGCCTGCAATGGGCAACCACGATGCCTCCAGCAGCTGGGTGGGCGGCCGCTATGCCTTCGAGCGGGAGCGGCGGGAGGCCAGCCGCTACTGGCGCCGCCAGCAGGGGGACCTCGGCCTCAGCTTTGCCGACGGCTCAGGCTTCCCCTTCTTCTATTCAGTACTCCAGGAGGAGATGTTCCTGCTGGTGCTCGACGCCTCCTCCGCCCGGATTCCATCCGAACAACTGCGCTGGGCGGAGCGGAGCCTGGCGAGCGCGGCAGCCCGCGCGGCCAAGACGCGCCTGGTGGTGGGACACCTGCCGCTGCTGGGGGTCTCCCAGGGACGCGACACGGCCGGCAACGTGCTGGCCCAGAGCCAGGAGCTGCGCCAGCTGCTCGAGCGCAACCAGGTGGAGGCCTACATCAGCGGCCATCAGCACGCCTACTACCCCGGCCGGATCGGCCAGCTCGACCTGATCCAGCTCGGCGCCCTCGGCAGCGGTCCCCGAAAGCTGCTGGGGCAGAGCACGGCACCGTTTCAGACCATGACCGTCCTCGATTACGACTGGAACAACGGCCGGCGACGGGACAGCACGGTCAACATGCGCAACATGCAGTGGCTGAATCCGGGACGGCTGCCGCCGCGCCTGAGCGACAGCCGCGGGCGCACCCAGATCCGGCGCCCCGCCGCTACAGGAGGTTGATGCGGTAGAGCACCTCTTCGAGGGCATCGGCCGCCAGAACCCCGGCCTGGCGCTGGGGATTCTCCGCTGTGCAGCAACTGGCCAGCGGAGCCAGCAGGGTGGAGGGCCGGGCGTGGCAGAACTGCACCACGCTCAGCCGCTCCTGAGCGGAATCGGGCGGCGCCACCACCCGGTGCAGGCCGGCGGGAATCAGGCCGTTGCTGAGCCGCTCCAGCATCAGGCCGCTGTTGATGATCACCTGCCCCTCGGGCGGCAGCGCCGGCACCCAGCCGCCGGCCACCTCCACCTCCAGGCCGGCGCCTGTGGCCCTCGGCAGGGCGGTGATCAGGTTGATGTCGCCGTGGGCGGCGGCCCAGAGATGGCCAGGGCCCGGGGCGGTCGCCATGGGCGGGTAGCGGATGGCGCGGCTGAGGGTGGGGGCCTCGCTGACCATCTCCTCGAAGAAGCTCTCGGCAGCGCCGAGGCCCAGGGCGATCACCCGCAGGACGCGCCGCTGCAGATCGGCGAGCGCCCCATGGAAGCGCAGCAGCACCTCTGTGATGCCGGGGACCACCGCTTCGGGCAGCACCGGCTCGGGGTAGAGCAGCGGATAGCGGCGGCGCAGGGGGTGCGAGGCCGGGATCGGCGCCGACCAATTGAGCATCTCCTTCCAGTCGGCCCGCTCGCTGCCGGCGGCGGTTTCCACCAGCAGGCCCGTATAGCCCGTCTGGCCGGAGGCCCCGGCAGCCGTGAAGCGGCCCTTGCTGGCACCATCGAGGGCGAAGAAACGGGCCAGCATCCCGTAGGCCGTGTCGAGCAGATCGCCGGACAGATCGCTGCTGGTGTACAAGAAGCCGGTGGCCAGGCTGCGCTTCACCCCATCGACCACCGCCCGCCGGCTGCGCGTATCACCCCGCTCGAAGGCCAGCAGGTCGACATCGAGGATGGTGGACTCCATCGGGGCAAGTTACGTGCCCGGGTCGGGCTCCTGCAGGAACAATTCAGCGCCTGAGGCCAGCGCAGACACGACCTCACCGCGGCTGAAGGCCAGCCAGCGGAAGTCGCCGAGGGCGGCAGGATCCACAAGGCGCAGCAGGGCCTCGCGCCGGGCCAGCAGGGCCGCCAACCCATCGCTGCCTGGTGAGCCGGAGGCCCGGACCGCCGATGGCGCCGGCTGCTGGAGGCCATGCAGCCGCTGGGCGAGACCGAGAGCAAGCAGGGCTTCCCCCTGGCGGCGCTGGCCCAGGCAACTCCAGCCGGCCGCCTCTGCGGCCTCCAGAACGCTCTCGACGCAGAGGTGGGCGGTGAGGTCCCAGTGGCCTGGCTCCAGCAGAGGATCGGAGCTGGCCCGCTGGGCGCGGTAGGCCATCAGGGTGCCGTTACTGCGCTGGGGGGCGTAGTAGCGCCGGGCCTCGAGCGCGTAGTCGATCACCAGCAGGCGGCCCCGAGCCAGGGCGGCGGCGCAGGCTGCCAGCCAGGGGGCCAGCCCGGGGTGGAGCTCGCTGCACCAGCCCTCAGGTCGCCGTGAATCGAGGGGCAGCAGCCCGAGGGGCTCCAGTCGCGCTTCATCTTCCCGCTCCAGGGGGTCGCCGGGCTCCAGCCGCAAGGTTCCCTGCTGGATCGTCACCTGCTGACGGCGCCAGTGATCCCCGCTGCGCTCGATCCGCTCCACCGCCAGGGCATCGAGCACCTCGTGGGCCAGCACCACTCCGGTGAGCGGAGCGGCGGCCATCTCCTCAAAGCTGCTCCAGCGCAGCGGCAGCGGGCTGCCCGCGAGGCGCTGGCGCTGGCGGGCCGCCATCCCGGCGTTGGGCTCCACCAGCACCAGCTCCAGCCGCTCGGCAAGCTGGGGGCAGCCGGCCGCCAGCGCCTCGGCCAGCTGCGCCGCCAGGCTGCCTTCGCCGGGGCCGGTCTCCCCCCGGCTCAGGCGCTCCTGGGGGAGGTCCTGCAGCCACTGGGCGATCTGGGGGGCCAGCAATGCGGCGAACTCCGGGCCGAGCGACGGGGCTGTGGCGAAATCTCCCCTTGGGCCGATGCTGAGGCGACCGGCGCCGTAGGCGCCGTGCTCGGGGTCGTTGAGCACCCACTCCATGTAGGTCCGGAAAGGCACGCTGCCGCCGGCCTGGAGCAGGCGCTCTTCCAGCCAGGCGGGCAGTGGCACGGGGGGGCGGCGACTCGGAGAGAATGAAGGGCCACTGAAGCAGCCGCATGGCCCCTGGCGCCAGCTCTCTCCACCGCTCCATCCTGGGTTGTCTGGCCGCCCTGGTGCTGCTGCTGGCGCCGCTGGGGGGAGCGGCGGGCGGGATGGCCCAGGCCGCCGACAATCCCTCGCTCCTGCCGGATCACCCCACCCCCGTGATCGATCTGGCCCGGGCGCTCACCGATGGTCAGCGGGCCAACCTGGAGGAGCATCTGGAGGCCTTCGAGGCCAGCAGCGGCTGGAAACTGAGGGTGCTCACCCAGTACGAGCGAACGCCCGGCCTGGCGGTGAAACAGTTCTGGGGGCTGGATGAGCGCAGCCTGCTGCTGGTGGCCGATCCCCGTGGGGGCAACCTGCTCAACTTCAACGTGGGCGATGCGCTCTTCGCCCTGATGCCGCGCACCTTCTGGGTGGAACTGCAGACCCGCTTCGGCAACCAGTACTACGTGCGCGACCACGGCGAGGATGGCGCAATCGTGGATGCGCTCACGGCAGTGGAAACGTGCCTGGACCGGGGCGGCTGCCAGGTGGTGCCGGGTCTGCCTCAGGAGCAGTGGCTGCTCACCTTCTGCACCTCGCTGCTGGGAGGCCTGATCGTGGGCTTTGCCGGCTACCCACGCAAACAAGGTGACGTGGTGGCCTGGAGATGGGTGCTGCTGCTCTCACCGCTGTGGGTGATGTTGTTCGTGGTGTTCGGGCTGGGGCCTGTGGTGACCCGCACCTCCGACCTGCTGCCGGTACTGCGCAACGCGCTGGGTTTTCTGGGCGGAGCCGTGGCGGCCTATCTCATCGCCCAGAAGACGATGGGTGTGCCCGGCAGCAGCGAGGGCTCAGGCAGCGGCGAGTGACGCAAGCCGCGCTGGGAATCAGCGACCTGAGCTGGTTTCCTGCAGGGCACAGCTGAGGCTGTCGTCTGTGCAGGCGGGCCGAACTGGAGGAGCGGCCTGGGCGAGATCTGTGCGGACGTTGTCGATGGCCCGCAGGTTGGCCAGGTTCGCCTCATAGAAGGCCCTGAGTTGGCTGTAGCGCTTCACGGGCTGGCCGTAGAAGCTGCGGCCGGCGAGGGTGGGGAATGACGCCCATTCCGGCGCCAGCTTGGCGGCCAGTTCAGGGGTCAGGATGCCGCGATCGGCCAGGGCCAGGGCCCCACGGCGGTGAATCAGGAAGATCGCGGCCTGATCCTGGACCTGGGGGCCGAAACCGGTAATTCCCAGGGCACGGGTGGCCATCGACCAGGTGAACGGCATGAACTGATAGGCACCAGCGGCGGCGCTGGCATAGCCCACGGTGCGGTTGACCCGATCGGGATGGCGATCCAGAGAAGCCATCAGGCTGCCACCGAACATGATCCGGTACCCCACGTCCTCGCCGTTGGCCCAGGTGCCCTCGGCATAACGAATGGTGTTGAGCAGGGCACGCCGCTCAGGGGTGATCTCGAAGATGGCGCGCGCACCAGGCAGATCCTGGGGTGTGGCGATCGCCAGCGACTGGGGCTGACTGGACGGGGCGGCTCCGGGCAGACGGATCTCGTCCCACACAGTGGCATGGGCTGGCGCGCTGATGGCGAGAACCAGAGCCGGCAGGCAGAAGCGGCTGAAACGGGATGCGATGGCGAGCAAAGGAGTTGAGGGGAGAAAGGACATTTGCAGCCGCACTGAATCCTGGTTGATCCCATCAGGAACCGGCCAGGAGAGACGTTGCTGTGGTGGAGAGAAAGATTGGGATGAGTTCGGATCCGTTCGTGACTGCTGAACGGAAGAAGAACTGCTGGGCCAAGAATGTCTGATAAAGCTGATCAGAAACTCTGATGGATGCAATCAGGTTCAGTAATCAGTGAAGAATTCAGAGGAAACCGTCGAAGCGATGGAAGAATACATCTCGGCGGGCTTGGGTTGCACGCCAATGTGTCGAACAAGCCCTTGCACGGGGATCGCATTAGTGACAGTCGCACGACCGTCCACCGGCTATCAGAATTGGTCGAGGGGTTCACATCACTGTTCAGCACAGGGTTTATTGCAGCGAAATCATTCACCACGTTGATCATCAGCTCTGCTGATTGAGGCTCATGCCGTGGTAGCGACGGACACTAGATCGCTTGCGCCGCAATGCTCCCCGGCGATCTCAGCAGTAGGCGAGCGCCTGTTGCTCCAGCCAGCCGGCGGCCTTCTCGGCCCCATCCAGTGCCAGCGGACCCACGGCGGCCGCAAGCAGGGGCTGATCCAGCTGCCAGTCGCCGCAGCGCAGCTGCTCCTGGCTCAGCAACCGGTGGCGGCCATGGCGGCGCAGGGCCTCCTCCAGCACGGGCGCCTCGGCAAAGCCCTCCCGGTGCACCAGATGAATGCCGACGTCGTGGGCCAGGGCCTCACAGAAGCTGCTGTACCCGGGCTTGGTGATCAGCCGCTCCACCAGCGGCATGAACTCCAGCAGGCGCAGCCCCTTGGGCAGCAGACGCACATTGACCGCCCCTGCGGCCGAGGGGTCGGTGCTCACGAAAACAAGCTCGGGCCAGCGGCGGAAGGGTTCCTCCCCCAGCTCGAACCCCAGCCCACCGAAGCTGACCAGCACGCAGCGGCCGCGCTCCGGCAACTCCAGCTGTTGGCGCAAGACTTCCGCCCGCTCCCGGGGCGGCGCCACGGTGAGCCCCACCCGGATCTCCGGCAGCCCCCAGTCCATCGGCATCGAGAACGGGCAGTGGATCAGGCCCTGGCCCGTGCGGTACAGCGCACGGCAGCGCTCAGCCCAGGCCAGGAAGGGGCCGCCCATCGGCTCATAGATGGCATCCCAGCCGAAATTGCCCACCCAGATCAGGGGCCAGCCACCGGCCTGAGCCAGCCGCGCCAACGCCGGTGGCACATCGCCCAGCAGCAGAACCGGGCCGCCCTGGGCCTTCAGCCAGCGCGCCTCTTCGGCGATCTGATCGGGCAGGCGCCGCTCCAGATCATTGAGGGCCAGATGGGTGGCGGCGGGGTCGGCGCCGAGGGCATCGGCCTGCACCACCCCCACATCCCAGGAGCAGGGGCGCAGCTCGAAGGGCACCACTCCAAACACCGTGCGCAGGAACACCGCGGGCAGGGAGGTGGACAGCACGAGCCGCCAGCCGGGCTGGCGCTGGGCCAGGGCCAGCAGGATGGCGCCACTGCGGGAGCCATGGCCATAGCCATGGCCGCTGATGGCGGCGTAGATCAGCACGGCAGCGCCTCGGATTGGTCGCTCACCGGCTGGTGCTCCGCCACCGGTTGCTGGTGCAGTCGCTGTTCATAGAGCAACCGCCCCGTTTCAGGGTCGTACCAGCGGTGGCTGGCATGGATCAGCTGACCCCCCTCCAGCTCCACCCACGACAGATGGCACAGCTGCCGCCCCTCACCATCGACGGCATGGCGCGGCACAAAGGCGGCATTGAGATAGGCGGTGCCGCGGCGATCGATCAGGAAGCTGCGCCGTTCCCCCCGCCCGCGTTTGAGAGCGTGATGCATGTGCCCGAAAACCACCAGGGGCAAGGGGCGCTCGGTGCGGATCTGCTCGATCGCCTGGGCCAGGTCCTGGTCGCCCCAGTCGCAGGCGGGTGATTTCCAGTCGCGGCCGCAGGGGGCGCTGGCCTCGCTGCCGAGGCCACTGGGACCGCAGTGGGCCAGCAGCACCAGGGGCAGGCGCGGGTCGGCGGAGAGGGCCGCCGCGGCGATCCGCCCAGCCGACTCGGCCAGCTCGACGGGACCCCAGAGGGCCTGCACCGCCTTGGAGAGGTGGTGGCCGCCACCGGCACTGCCTGGCCGGCCACCCACCACCGAAAGGCCGGGGGGATCAAGCCGGCGCAGAGCCCAGCCGCAGTGACGCTCCCCAAGACGATCGATCTGGCGCTGCAGCTTGCGGCCGCTGTGGTCCTTGCCGGTGTCGTGGTTGCCGAGGATACAGGCCACCGGCAGGGGCAGATCGGCGAGGCTGGCGGCAATGCGCTGCTGACCGTCGCTGAGATCTCCGACCACCAGCAGCGCATCGGGGGCGATCTGGGTGAGCAGGGTCACGTCACGCCGGTCCCATTGCCCGTGCAGATCCCCGGCAATGGCAAGGCGCATGTGGGCCGTGACGACTGCTCCCTTCCCTAGGCTGGTTTCATCCTGCCCCAGTTGAGGTCAAGGTTGGTTTTTGCCGCCCTTGAAGCCCCCACCACCCCCCGCGACCTGCCGGCCGCGATCGATGAGCTGCGCCGAGCCCGCAAGGCCGTGATCCTGGCTCACTATTACCAGAGCCCCGAAATCCAGGATGTGGCCGATTTCATCGGCGACTCGCTAGAGCTCTCGCGCAAGGCAGCCGGCACTGATGCCGAGGTGATCGTGTTCTGCGGCGTTCACTTCATGGCCGAGACCGCCAAGATTCTCAGCCCCGGAAAAACGGTGCTGCTGCCGGATCTGGAGGCGGGCTGCTCCCTGGCCGATGCCTGCCCCGCCGATGGCTTCGCCGCCTTCCGCGCCGAGCATCCGGACCACCTGGTGGTGAGCTACATCAACTGCTCGGCGGCGGTGAAGGCCCAGAGCGACCTGATCTGCACCAGCAGCAACGCCGTGCGCCTGGTGCAGCAGCTGCCGACTGATCGGCCGATCCTGTTTGCACCGGATCAGAACCTGGGCCGCTGGGTGGCCCGCCAGAGCGGCCGGGAGCTCACCCTCTGGCCGGGAGGCTGCATCGTCCATGAAACCTTCAGCGAGCAGGCGCTGCTGCGGCTGAAGCTGGAGCACCCGCAGGCCGAGGTGATCGCCCACCCGGAGTGCCTGCCCAATCTGCTGGATCTGGCCGACTTCATCGGCTCCACCAGCCAGTTGCTGGCCCGCGCCGCCAGCAGCGAGGCCCACAGCTTCCTGGTGCTCACCGAGCCCGGCATCCTTCACCAGATGCGCCTAAAGCTGCCCCACAAAACCTTCCACGAGGTGCCCGGACAGGACGGCTGCAGCTGCAACGCCTGTCCCTACATGCGGCTGAACACCCTGGAGAAGCTGTGGCGCTGCCTGGAGACGATGAGCCCGGCGATCGAACTGGATGAGGAGCTGCGCGTCAGGGCCCTGGCACCGATCCAGCGCATGCTGGAGCTGAGCCGGTAGGGGGAGGCACTTCCATCCCGTCAGGGCAGACTCGGGACCCTCTCCAAGTTGAGCGTCCATCGGTCAACGTTGGGATTGATGTCCTGCTTTCACACGGCCATGCAGACAGGGGTTGGCTGAGTCACGACGGGTGGTGATGACCCACGCGCCACACAGCGATCCCTTGCGGGGAATGTAAGCCGCCAAGGTGGTGCCATCGCCACTCAGTGAGGAGGAAACCAGCGGAAGATCGAGAGTGGTCTGAGACAACGGCGCAACCGGCCGCCCCATCCAGTCGCAGCCGTGTCATCCCCTCGGACAGCTCTCGCACCTGCAGCAAGGCGACCGTGATCAGCTCCTGTTGATCGGCACTGAAGGCCGCAGACGTCAGAACATCCTGATCTGAACTAGACCATGCGGTTCAGCGATCATGCATCAGCCCTTCAGATCAGGAAGGGGGCCATCCGGGAGATCGTTCTGAGGAAGCCCACCTGGCTCAAGGATGACGAACGATTCGGCGATGCCCTGCTGTTGGGCCAGGTAGTCGGTGCAGGTGGATGTACCGAGACCGTCACCACCAATGGGATTACAGAAATCATCCATGGCTATGGAGCCCGAACTGGCACAGGCCGTGAGTGAAAAGGCCAGGGCCAAAACGATGGGGGCAATGAAGGCAAAGATCACTGACATCGCTAGAGCAGGCAAGGTTCAGATGGACGTGGTAGACATGTCGCGATGAACATGACATGACGCGCTGGCAGCGTCTGGACCCCAAGAGACAGGGCAGATGATGTCAAGACCATCGCACAGCCGAATCGACCCACGAACAGGACACACCCCCAGATTTACAAACACCTGACTCCAGGCGACGAAATGTCCCCGCGGCCGTTGAACAATGGGTTCACAGGTCTGCTGGCTGCAGCGGCCGTGATCAAGGGGGCCCAGTCGTGGTCATGGGAAGGCTTGCTAGAGCAGGGATGACCTGTTGACGACGTGGTGTCATGGCGTTGCCGGCCGGCAGCCTGATCCAGCTCACCCCACAGGGGCTCTATTGCCCGGCAGCCGGGGCATGGATCGACCCCTGGCGGCCGGTGGCGAAAGCCCTGATCACCCATGCCCACGCCGACCATGCCCGCTCGGGTTGCGGTTCCTACTGGGCAGTGGGCAGCGGCGAGGCGGTGCTGCGCCAGCGCCTGGGGGCTGGCATCACGCTCACCAACGTGGACTATGGCGCCGAGCTGCGGATCGGCGAGGCGGTGGTGTCGTTCCACTCCGCCGGGCATGTGCTCGGCTCAGCCCAGGTGAGGATCACCGTGGGGGGTGAAACCTGGCTGATCAGCGGCGATTACAAACGCGATGCCGATCCCAGCTGCGTGCCGTTTGAGCCGGTGTCGGCTGATGTGTTCATCACCGAGGCCACCTTCGGCCTGCCGATCTACCGCTGGCGGCCAGGCCGGGAGGTGGCGGCTGACATTCTCAGCTGGTGGAAGGGTGCACCGGAGCGGCCATCGCTGCTGTTCGCCTATGCCTTCGGCAAGGCGCAGCGGCTGCTGGCGGAACTGGCGGCACTCGGGGTCGACGAGGAGGTGCTGCTGCACGGTGCGGTGCAGACCTTGATGCCCGCCTACCGCCAGCAGGGGATCACCATGGTGCCCACCCGGCCCGTGAGCGAACTGCCGCGCAGCGAAAGCCTGGCGGGGAAGCTGGTGATCGCGCCCCCCTCAGCGCACCGGTCGGTGTGGATGAAGAGGTTCAAGGATCCCCAGACCGCCTTCGTGAGCGGCTGGATGGCCGTACGCGGTGCCAGGCGGCGGCGTGGCTTCGAGCGCGGCTTCACCCTCAGTGATCACGCCGACTGGGACGGCCTACTCAACACGGTAAAGCAAACCGGCGCCCGCCAGGTGTACGTGACCCATGGCAACAGCGACGGCCTGGCGCGCTACCTGCGCGATATGGAAAGCATCAACGCTGCACCCCTGGGACGGGCGTTCGAAGGGGAGCGTTCCGATGATGCGGAGATCGGCTCACCGTGAGCTGGCGCAGCAGCTGCCCCGGCGAGTTCAGCGTCGGTCAGTCCGGCGAGGGTTCACCGGTGAATTCCTCCCTCAGGTCCTGGAGTATGCGATCGGCTGATTCAGGGGGGTCCAGGTCATGGCAGGCACCGGGAGCATGGGGGGATCGGAACGATCATCCTGACCGTATCCACAATGGCCTCCTGTGGCTAGGACAGGGAAGACTCAGGGCGATGCTGTGAGCCGTTCCACCGTCAGTGAACGAGAGGTCATCGTCCAGTCGGCAGGGGCGGCACTGGCAGGCAGTCTCACGCTTCCGGATCCGGCAGCCGGGCTGGTGCTGTTGGCCCACGTTGTTCATCGTCGGAGGATGGGACGACGAGGTGCTCCAGCTCAATCGGCAGGCGGCCGCGCGGCTGATCGCCCCCCATGCCCTTCAGGTGGTGCCGGGAGCCAGCCATCTGTTCGAAGAGCCCGCAACCCCGGAGCAGGCCGCCCACCTGGCCCGCACCTGGTTTCTCCTGCACCTGAGAGGGGGCAGGACCTGAAGGCTTCATGATCCCTCACCCCTCCTCACGACATGGCTGACCGACCTCCTCTCTGGACCAACCGCCACCAGGCGGGTCTCGCTCTGGTGGACGCCTTCGCTGATCGCCGGGGCCGCGCTCGTGACACCACCCTGCTGGCGCTGCCGAGAGGCGGTGTCCCGGTGGCGGCGGCGATGGCCTCTCGCCTGGGGCTTCCACTGGCCACCTGGTCGGTGCGCAAGGTCGCCGATCCGGCCTGGCCGGAGCTTGCGATCGGTGCGGTGGCCGCCGGTGGGGTGGTGGTCTGGCGCAACGGGGAGGGGGCGCATCTTCGGGCGACCACCGCGACCATGCATGGTTGGCTGCGGGCGCAGGAGCGGGAACTGAGGCGCCGGCAACAGCTCTTCGGAGACCCGCCGGGCGAGCAGCTGCGGGGCCGTCATCTGATCGTGGTGGACGACGGCATAGCCACCGGCATGACCATGAAGGCCGCCCTGCTCTCCCTCCGGAAGCTGGAGCCGGCCTCGCTGGACCTGGCGGTGCCGGTGGTCGATCGCGGCGTCGCCACCGAGCTGAGCCAGCTGGTGGATGGCCTGGTGGCCCTGGCCCTCGTGGACGATCTCCAGGCCGTGGGTCTGTGGTATGAGCACTTCGAGCAGCTTCAGGACGAGCAGGTTCTGGCCCTGTTGAAACAGACGGCCCCTGCACGGAACCAGATCCCGCCGGGGACATCAACACTGAGCTCCGCCCCATGCCCCGACAACCGATCGTGATCCTCGGTGGCTTCCTGATCAGCCCTGAGGCCTACGCCCCGATGGTGGCCCGGCTCGAGCAGCTGAGCGGCCAGCCGGTGAAGCTGGTGCCGGTGAGCAAGGCCGAATGGCTGCTCACCGTGTTCGCCTTCGCCTGGGCGCGGATCCTGGATCGAGTGGCCACGACCGTGGCCGAGCTGGCCGCGCACTCTCCCACCGGCCGGGTGACCCTGATCGGCCACAGCTCCGGCGGCATCATGCTGCGACTGTTCCTGGATGACGCGCCGTTCCAGGGCCGCAGCTACGACGGCAAGGCCCTGGCCGACACCCTGGTGATGCTCGGCAGCCCGCACACGGCGCTGAAGGCCACGGTGTTGCGCCAGATGGTGCAGCGGCGCCTGCCCGGAACGCCCTTCGCCGATCGGGTGAGCTACGTGTCGGTGGCGGGCGATCTGGACCTGGAGAGCGCCACCCCCATGGCCCGGCGCCTGGCACCCACGGCCTACCACAACAGCACCGGTGATGCCCACGACCATGGCGACGGCCTGGTGCCGGTGGCCTCCGCCCTGCTGGAGGGCTCCACCCCGCTGGTGTTGCCGGGGGTGGCCCACGGCGGCGCCTTCGGGCCCAGCTGGTACGGCAGTCCGGAGGTGGTGGAGCGCTGGTGGGCCCTGGCTCAGGAGGCCGAGTCGAGCAGCTCCGCACGATCCGGCGCAGGGTGTCGCGGGATCGCTGAAGAACGATGACATCCCCAGCAGGCCGTGGGCGGTGGCGGGCTGGGCTGGCTATGGCTGTGCAGGGACGGCAGGACGAGCTGTACCCGGTCCGTCTCTGCTCGCTGATGCCATGGCAGCCCCGAAGAAACCCTCCGCCCGAACCCTCAGCAGCGGCGTCAAGGGCGCAGACGCCTCGGGGATCGCCGCCGCCCGCACGGTGATCTATTGCCACTGATGATTCCGGGACCCCACCACCACGGGCCTGACCCGCCTATTGCCTGACCCGTTCCCTCGTGGAGCGGTGTCTTTCCGCATGACCTGTCGGTCCGTGTGGTGGGGCAACCAGCCGGGGAG